>JBCCFC010000577.1:0-8424 GCA_039029935.1 Chloroflexota bacterium | reverse complement strand
TATCATACACATGGGGCGTCATTGGCGGCGTCATCGGCAGCGTCATCGGCGGCGTCATCGGCATAATTTTGCATCATTTCGCACCATTTCATCAGGGAAGATACATTATTTGTCTTAATTGAGTCTGGTTATAATCTATGAAAGTTTGAGTTGATGGATATACAAAGCGAAAAAAATGAACTATCTATTCAGTTGATGGGTATCCCTCAAATCTCTTTGGCAGGTAGCCACCATACCTTTCGGTATGCCAAGGCGTCGGCCTTGGTCTATTATCTTGCCACAACGGGGCAGACACAGACACGCACCCACTTGGTCAACTTGATGTGGCCGGAAAGTACACACAACGTGGGGCGTCGGGTGCTGCGGAATCGTCTGGTCGAGGTGCGGCGTGTGTTGGATGCGTACCTGCATATCACACCGGATGAGTTGGCACTGACATCCACCGCGCTTGAAGGCGTTGACCTTCAACAACTTATGCGCGACCTTGACCATGCACAGACACCGCTGGAGAACAATCGGGCGGTCGGGTGGGCGCGCAATGTGGTAGACCGCTATCGTGGTGACTTCTTGGATGGGTTCATGCTGCCCGATGCCCCCAACTTTAATGAATGGGTTGACGGTACGCGTGATGGCTTAAGCACACAGGTCACGGACTTACTCTATCAATTGGCAGAGCGCATGATGGCTGTCGGCAATCATGCACAGGCACATGTGGATAGCGACCGACTATTGACAATGGTCCCTTGGCATGAAGAGGCGCATCAACTCAAGATGAAGCTGCTGTATCAAGATGGACAGCGATGGGCAGCATTGGAGCAGTACGCGACGTTGACAACGGTCTTGCATCGCGAGTTGGATGTTACGCCCAATGCAGAGAGTGAGCGGCTGGCCGAGCGGATTCGTGCTGTCCCAAATGATCCATCACCCACAGTAGCGGCGCATGAATTGCAAGCACCAGTGCAACTGTCATCACCCAACCAAGCGCACCCCGCTGATTATCATGAGAAGCGCAATACGCCAACGACCCCCATCTGTCCCGCCCCCTTAACCCCACTCTGGGGGCAAGATGATTTTGTTGCAAGTACTATCGACTATCTCTGCAATCCCCGTCATCGACTGGTGACGCTGCTGGGTATGGGTGGCGTGGGCAAAACACATCTGGCATTGACGGTGGGTCAGTTTCAACAGTGGGCGGCAAAGTTGACGGATGAGATGTTGCGTATATCATTCTTGGAGAGTGTGCTGGTGAACCAGTTGATTGCGGAAGCGTTAAAAGTTGAGAGTGGTTTCATAGCTATGGTCGAATGAATCCCCTATACCCATATTAAAAAAGTATTACGAAACTATTAACAATGTTCATATTTGCCCCTAGCCCCCATTTTTAGGTAAGCCTTTCTACATAACAAAAACGCCGCCCTGCGTATCCTGCCAACAGCGTTTGCAAATGTCGGGTTAATCGTGGATGAGAAAGCCGGCACTTCTCATCCATAAAAAATTATTCAAAGTCAAGATAACATTCTGCAAAACAAAGGAGTTGTTTGCCGTAGTCTAATATCAACTTCGGGCAAAGCCCGATACGGGCAGGATGCCCGTGTTACGATGGCAACAACCACAGGGAGGGTATGTAACGTGAACCATTTTAGTAAGCGGATTCAAACAGGGAAGAAACGATTCCGCCCCCTAGTGAGAAAGACCCTGACAAAGACACTGACAAAGACATTAACATTGAGCCTAGCACTGATTCTTGGGCTTGTACCACTACTACCAAGCCTTGCCCCATCAGCCCATGCAGCAGCCCCAAATTTCACGCCTAACGCCATCGTCGCCCCCGCCTCAGCGACCTACTTGACCGTCTCACTGGCGGGTGCAACCGAAATTCCCGGCCCCGGCGACCCTAACGGCTATGGTGTCATCCATCTGGCATTGGATCCAGTGGGCGGCACGGTCTGTTATGAACTGATGACCAGCCATATCGCTGACCCAAGCGCAGGCCACATCCATGAAGGTGCGGAAGATAGCTCAGGCGGTGTTGCCATTGCGCTCTTTGGTGATGCTGCTGGTGCTGCCCAGGGCTGTGCAACCAGCGATGCTGAGACCATCAACACCATCATCGACAATCCATCACAGTACTATGTCAACATCCACAACGCTGACTTCCCAGGTGGAGCGATTCGTGGGCAGCTGAACCCTGCGGGCACAGTGTTCATGGTGACAGTCGAAAATGTTTCTGGCAGCAGCGACCTGCACACACCATTTGCACCGGGCGTCTATGCCGTGCATGGTGGAGATGTCATGCCATTCTTTGAGACAGGCACAGCAGATCGTGGCATGGGGCTGGAAGCACTGGCCGAAGATGGTGGCGTTGCTGATTTGGCTGCAGCCGTTGCCGCGATGGAAGGCGTTTCCATGAGCGGAGCCTATGCGGTTCCAGTGGGTGCAACTGACCCTGGTCCAATCTTCCCGGGTGGAGCCTATCACTTCCAAGTGGTGGCGCAACCGGGCGATTATCTATCACTTGCCAACATGTTGGTCCAGAGTAACGACATCTTTGTCGCTCCGTCAGACACAGGCATTGCGCTCTTTGATGAAGAAGGCAACCCGATTCATGGTGATGTAACCGAGCAATTCCCACTGTGGGATGCGGGAACCGAAGTCAACGAAGCACCGGGTATGGGACCCAACCAAGCACCACGTCAGGCAGAGGGCAACACAGGTGCAGCAGAGGGTGTCGTTTCAGCGTTCACCAACAGCACACGCAGCTTGCCTTTGGCAGGTGGCATCGTTGACGTGACCGTGACCGAAGACGCTGGTGTTTTCACGATTGATATTGAAAATGTATCGGCCACCAGCGGTTCGATTAACACACCCATTGCCCCAGTTTTCTACGCCACCCACAGCGGTGCATGGTCTTTCTTCCAAACGGGACAGGATGCATCAGCCGGACTTGAAGCACTGGCAGAAGACGGTGGACCAGGGGGATTGGTCGGTGAACATACGGATGCAGAGGGTACAGGCATGGTCGGTGCGCAGCCGATTACCGTGCAACGTCCAGGTGATGACCCAGGTCCAGCGGGTCCAGGTGAGTCCTATAGTTTTGCTGTCACGCCCACGATTGCGTATCCATATTTGAGCATTGCCATGATGGTTGTGCAAACCAACGACGCCTTCCTTGCCTTTGACGAACATGGTGTGAAGTTGTTGGATGGTGCAGGTCATGCACGTTCTGCCGAGGCGATTGAAGCGGACTTCGACCGCATGTTGGCCGTTTGGGATGCTGGTACAGAGGCCAATGAAGTACCGGGTGTCGGTGTCAACCAAGCACCACGTCAAGCTGCTGCCAACACAGGCGACGCCGACCCAATCACAGGCGTACGCATCTACAGCGATGCCACCAACGATCTGGCACAGTCAGCCGCACGTGCGACAAATACCAGTGTTGCAGGCGGATTTGCAGACTTGACCATCACACATGGTGCGGACCCACTCTCATTTGACATTACCTTAGCCAACACCAGTGACACCACCGTCTATCCCGGTATCCTCACACCAATGGCGTGGGCCGTTCATGACGCAACCTACACGCTCTTCACCACTGGCGAAGCAGCTTCTGCCGGACTCGAATCCATTGCAGAAGATGGCGACCCAGCCACGTTGTTGACAGAATTTGACGCTGCTGACGGTGTTCTGTCCTCTGGCGTACAGGGTGATGGTCCTATCACGGCAGGCGGTTCTTATGAAGCCACCATCACAGTCGATGCAGACCATCGCTACTTGAGCTTGGCCTCAATGATTGTGCCCTCCAACGACACCTTCTTGGCCTTTGGTCCAGTCGGCATTCCACTGTTGGATGAAGCGGGCGAACGACGTAGCGAGGAAGACATTGCTGCCGACATTGCTGCCGAATTTATCGCTTGGGATGCAGGTACAGAGCGCAACCAAGCCGGTGCGGCGGGTCCAGACCAAGCACCAAACCAAGCGGGACCAAACACAGGTGCGGATGAAGGTAGCGGCACTGTCACTGTGCTTGATGACGCTGTGTGGGATTATCCAGAAGCCGACGAGGTTGTGCGTATCTCTGTCATGTCACTGCCCGATGTGTTGACAATGGAAGCCGACGACACGTTACCAACTGATGCCACACAAGATGTGACGACCTTTATGATTCGTCTTGAGAATGTTTCTGGCGACAGCGTATTGCCAAGCCCATTTGCACCCGGTGTCTGGGCTGTCCATGATGCCAGCCGACCACTCTTCTCTGCGGACAAACCAGATCGCGGTCAAGGATTGGAAGCGTTGGCCGAAGATGGCGACCCATCTGGGTTGAGCAGTGCCTTGGGTACTCGCGCTGGTGTAGCCTCATCAGGTGTCTTCAATACCCCAAGCGGTGCGGAAGGTCCTGGCCCACTGCTGCCCGGCGAAGCCTATGAGTTTATGGTCACGACAACGACCGATGCATCAAGGCTTTCCTTTGCCACCATGTTGGTACAGTCAAACGACCTCTTTATTGGGCCAGCCGACACAGGCATCGAACTCTTTAACATCGACGGCAACCCTATCAGCGGCGACATCAGCGACATGCTTGACATCTGGAATGCAGGTACAGAGCGTGACGAGGCACTCTACACGGGACCAAACCAAGCACCACGCCAGAGTGGTCCAAACACAGGTCCAAGCGAGCGCGGCGTCTCGGCCTTTGTCAACAGCACACGTAGCTATCCAACACCAGGTGGCATCGTAGACATCGCTGTGACCGAAGAGGGTGGCACATACACCTTTGTTGTCACCAACAACTCCGCCGATCATGGCACAATCACGACGCCAATTGCACCAGTCTTCTACGCCACGCATGACAGCACGTGGTCACTCTTCACAACAGGTGAAATGGCCTCAGCGGGACTGGAAGCATTGGCAGAAGATGGTGGGCCAGGCGGATTGGTTGAAGAGCATACAGGTGCAGCAGGCACGGGTATGGTCGGTGCGCAGCCAATCACTGACCAACGACCAGATGCTGACCCAGGTCCAGCAGGTCCAGGTGAATCATACACCTTTAGCGTGACACCAACGGCGGACACGCCTTACCTGAGCATCGCCATGATGGTGGTCGAGAGCAACGATGTCTTCTTGGGCTTTGGTCCACACGGTGTGGCACTGATGGACATGGACGGCAACGCACGCTCGGCAGCAGATGTAATGGCTGATGTTGCGGGTAAACTGGCAACATGGGATGCAGGCACAGAGGCCAATGAGGTTCCGGGTGTCGGTCCAAACCAAGCACCTCGTCAGGCAGCGGCCAACACGGGTGATGCTGACCCAATCAGCGGTGTGCGCATCTACAATGACAGCACCAATGATTTGATGACACCAGCCTCGGCCCGTGCAACGAACACGAGCGTTGCTGGCGGCTTTGCAGACCTGACCATTACGCATGGCGCACAGCCTGGCTCATTCATCGTGACATTGAGCAACACCAGCGGTGGCACAGCCTTCCCTGGTCTCCTGACACCAGTTGTCTATGCCACGCATAATGGACAGTACACACTCTTTGAGACGGGTGCGCCAGCGTCACCGGGCTTGGAAGCGATTTCTGAGGATGGCAATGTAGAGATTCTGTTGGGTGAATTGAGCAGTGCAGTGGGTGTTGGTTCATCTGGCGCACGAGCGATTCCTGTCGGCGGAGACGCTGCTGGTCCAATCACCGATGGCGGTTCCTACAGTTTCATGGTGACAGCCAGTGCTGCCCATCCATATCTGACCATCGCCTCCATGATTGTGCCATCAAACGACACATTCTTGGCCTTTGGTCCAGAGGGCATCCGTCTGGTCGATGAAGCAGGTGAGCGTCGCAGCGAAGCCGACATCGCCGCCGACATCGCTGCTGACCTGATTGCTTGGGATGCGGGCACAGAGCTTAACCAAGCAGGTGCGGCTGGTCCCGACCAAGCACCACGCCAAGCGGGGCCAAACACGGGGCCAAGCGAAGGCAGTGGCAACGTGACCATCGCTAACGCAGGTGCATGGACGTACTTCACCGCTGCAGATGTGCTGCGGGTGACAGTGACGCCACAGGACCCCACAGCGTTGGATGTTGTGGATGAACCAGTGCTTGAGCGCACGGTCTATATTCCGTTGATTATGACCCGATAGTTGGTTTTCAGTAGCCCCGTAGGTCGGTAATCGGTGGGTTGGTAATCGGTATTGTTAGTACTGATTATCGACCCACCGATTTTTGGTACACCCTCAATACTTGTTTTTAACTCACGATCAAACTGAACTGTTAGGCTTACATAATCTGACCATTTTCATACCAAGCCGCAACTTTGGTTGTCTACATCTCGTTCGCCAAACTTTTTCAACGTATTGACAAAGTGTATATACAGATGTAAAATAGAGTTTATGAATTTCACATGGGATGAATATAAAAACCAAACGAATATCCGCAAACATGGCATTGATTTCAATGATGTTTATCGCGTCTTCGATGGTCCCATTGTGGCGAGGGTCGATGATCGAGAAGACTATGACGAAATCCGTTGGAAATGTACAGGTTATCTAGGAAATATTGTTGTGATTGTCATTTATGTTGAAATAAAAGATGATATGATTCGCATAATTTCGGCGAGAAAGGCATTAAAAAATGAACGGAGATGGTTTGAACAAAAACTCAAAAACTGACTGGGCTAGACTGGAAGCGATGAGCGATGATGAAATCGACACAAGCGACATTCCCCCTTTGGATGAGACGTTCTTTACACAAGGTGAATTACGTTTGCCAAAGAGTAAGCCCATGATTTCTATACGTATTGATGCAGATGTACTAGAGTGGTTTAAGGCGCAGGGCGCAGGATATCAGACTCGTATGAATGCTGTTCTCCGTCTCTATATGGAGAGGCAGATACAATCTTCTGCTGTCGCAACACCTTAAACCATGACTCGTTACTATATTTATAGGACTTGTGCATTGATGGGCGAAAGGTACAATACATAAGTCCTACTTTTCGGGCTGACTACCGAGTCGGGAACTTGCCTTCCTCCGCGATCCGCTTGTTCAGTTCGGCCAGATATAGGTCTTCATCGACAGGCAGTTCGACCTCCTTGTCCAGCCAACTAGAGAGCAGTATGGCGTTGGCGAGGGCAACGCCGTTGATGCCATCTGCACCGGGTGCAATCAAGAGTGTGCCATCCAAGATATTTCTGCCAAAGTTTTCCAGTACCGCCAGATGCTGTTTACCCCATCCATCGGTATCCTCGATTTGCTCCGTCGTAAATAGCTCGTCTTGTCTGCCACTCATCATCATCCGCGCGACGTCCATCATCGACATGGTGTCATTCATCACCGCTTCTGGCTCTTTCAGACGGTTCACGGTCGCCACTTTACTGTTTTCGACAACAATCTTGCCCGCATCAAGGTCGATCTCTAGCCGATCTGTCCCAATGACATCGTGTGTACAGGTAATGAACACGCCCGTTGCGCCGTTACCATAGTCGGCCACAGCGGTGACATCGTTGTCTACTGTGATATCGCGGTGCGCACCATAAATGATCTTTGAACTGATCGTCTTTGGCATCCCACACAGCCACTGCCACAGGTCCAGTTGGTGCGGTGCTTGGTTGACCAATACACCACCGCCCTCACCGCCCCAAGTCGCACGCCACGCACTTTGGTCATAGTAGCTTTGTGGACGCCACCATGAGTTGATGATCCAGTTTGTGCGACGAATGTTGCCAAGCTCACCTGATGAGATCATTGCTTTTAACTGCTGGTAGAGTGGGCTTGTCCGCTGGTTAAACATCATGGCAAAGGTTAGCTCCGGCTTGGTCGCGGCAAACTCATTCATTTCACGGACTTGCTTTGTGTAGACACCAGCAGGTTTCTCTACCAGCGTATGCAGACCATGATCCAGTGCAAACATCGCAATTTCGGGATGCATGTAATGGGGCAGGGTGATTACAAAGGCATCCACGCTGCCACTCGTGACCATTTCCTGCCATTGCTCAAAAAATGGAACATCAGGGAATTTCTCTGCACACGTGGCCTTTGCCGCAGGCGCAATATCACACACGGCCCCTAATTCAATCGCGTCCGGTGTGATGCCACTGGCTGGCATTCCAGGAAAGGGACTTTGCCCCGTAAGTAGGTTGGCATAAAACGCACCCTGTGCGCCAAAACCAATGATACCCAGTTTGACTTTATTCATCTCTTTGTTTTCTCCGTTCTGTTTTCTTTAGCACGCTAATCGCACCTCAATCTATGATATTACCATGACGTAGTTGCCACTGGAACCTGATGAATCGCGTCCCAGTACGCTATCATCTTACCATTTTGCTCCATACGGGAAAAATCTATTTCGGCTTTTTCGACTGCATATGATATGATTGTAGGATAATGTACAAAAACATCCGCTGCTCAAGATGCCACCAAAAAAT
>JBCCFC010000576.1:0-8427 GCA_039029935.1 Chloroflexota bacterium | reverse complement strand
TTTCAACCTTTCAACCCTTCTTCTCTTCAACCAAGGATATAATATTATGACAACAAAACAGCTAACCATCCCAGTTCTTGGGATGACATGTGCCAATTGCGCAAAGGCGATTGAGCGAAATGCCAAGAAACCGGAGGGTGTTGCATCGGCCTCGGTGAATTTGGCGAGCGAGCGATTGACATTTGAATTTGACCCCAAGGTGGCGAAATCACAGGCCACCCTCAATGAGGTTATTGGGCGTGTGCAGCGGGCAGGGTTTGATGTACCAACCGAGACGGCTGAGTTATCGCTGTTGGGGATGACTTGCACAAACTGCTCAAATACGATTCAGCGGCGGTTGAATAAGGTGGAGGGTGTGCTTGATGCATCCGTCAACTTTGCCAGTGAGAAGGCTACGGTTGACTATGTGGCGGGCGTAGTTTCACGAAGCGATTTGGTCGCAGCAGTGCGCAAGGCAGGATTCGATGTGGTTGAGCCAGAGTCAGTCGATGAACAGGAGGATGCCGAGGCGGCTGCACGGGCTGCGGAAGTCCGTCATCAATGGACACGACTGCTTGTCGGTATCGCCTTTTCATTGCCCCTCTTTATCCTGAGCATGGGGCGCGACTTTGGTCTTGTGGGTACCTGGACACATGCAGCGTGGGTCAACTGGCTCTTTTTGGCCTTGGCGACCCCTGTGCAATTTTATGTGGGCTGGGACTATTATGTCGGTGCCTACAAGAGTCTACGTAATGGCTCGGCCAACATGGATGTACTGGTGGCGATGGGGTCGTCGGTGGCCTATCTCTACAGTCTCGCCGTGATGATTGCGCTGACATTTGGCAGCGATGCACTGGGCATGCATGTCTATTTTGAGACATCAGCGGTCATCATCACCTTGATTGTGTTGGGCAAACTGCTGGAGGTCCGTGCCAAGGGGCGGACCAGTGAGGCCATCAAGACGTTGATTGGTCTACAACCCAAGACCGCGCGGGTGATACGCAATGGGCATGAGCGAGATGTCGCCATCAGCGAAGTCATCAAGGGTGACATTGTAGTCGTGCGTCCGGGCGAAAAGATTGCCGTTGATGGTGAAGTCACTGAAGGGCAGTCCGCTGTCGATGAGAGCATGGTCACAGGGGAGAGTTTGCCTGTCGATAAGCAGGCTGGGGACACTGTAATCGGTGCGACCATCAACAAGCAGGGCTTGCTCAAACTTCGCGCAACCAAAGTAGGGCGTGAGACAACATTGGCGCAGATTATTCGGATGGTGGAGCAGGCACAGGGGAGCAAAGCCCCCATTCAGCGTGTCGTTGATCAGGTGTCGGCCTATTTTGTGCCAGCCATCATCGTCTTTGCATTGGTTGTCTTTGGCATTTGGCTTGCCAGCGGAGCCGGATTTGTGCCAGCCTTGTTGCGTTTGATTGCCGTGTTGGTCATCGCCTGCCCCTGTGCAATGGGATTGGCAACACCAACATCGATCATGGTGGGTGTCGGCAAGGGTGCGGAGCATGGCATTCTCTTCAAAAATAGTGCCGCCTTGGAGCAAGCGCATAAACTGACCGCCATTGTACTCGACAAGACGGGGACGATTACCAAGGGCGAACCCGCAGTCACAGATGTCGCATTGAGTTCCCAGTCACAGTTTAACCGCCAAGAACTGTTGCGCATGGCAGCATCAGCCGAACGTGGCTCCGAGCATCCACTGGGTGCGGCGATTGTCCAATCCGCACAGACACAGGGCTTGGCACTCAGCAACCCACTGGCGTTTGAAGCCATCACAGGGCATGGCATCGCCGCACAGGTGGGCACACACAGCATCCTCTTGGGCAATTTGCGTTTGATGGAGCAAAAAGGCGTGGCCCTCAACGGGCTCGGTCCCAAGGCAACCGAACTGCAAACTGAGGCCAAGACCGCCATGTGGCTCTCGGTCGATGGTCAGGCCAGCGCGGTGATTGGTGTCGCAGATACCATCAAGGATGGGTCCAAAGATGCCATTGACGCCATGAGAAAGCTGGGCCTGACAGTGGTGATGGTCACAGGCGACAATCAGGCAACAGCGGAGGCGATTGCACAGGAAGTTGGGATTGAGCGCGTCTTTGCCGAAGTCTTGCCCGACGATAAGGCTGAGTATGTCGCACAACTTCAAGCAGAAGGATTCATGGTGGCGATGGTTGGTGATGGCATCAACGATGCCCCCGCACTGGCACAGGCCGATGTCGGCATTGCTATCGGCACAGGAACAGATGTCGCCATCGAAACCGCCGACGTGACCTTGATGCGTGGCGATTTGCTATCCGTACCACAGGCCATCAGCTTGTCGAAAGCCACCATGCGTAACATCAAACAGAACCTGGGCTGGGCCTTTGGCTATAATATTGCCTTGCTCCCAATTGCAGCGGGGATTTTGGCTCCTATTGCCATTGCCCCCGACTTTTTACGTGAGTTGCATCCAATTTTGGCCGCAGGTGCGATGGCCTTTTCGAGTGTGAGTGTGGTGACGAATGCGTTGCGGTTACGTGGGGTACGTCTCCCAAAATCATAGTTGACTCTGCTGAAAAAAGTCCGACTTCTGACCAGTAGTAGAAATCGCCAAATTCTACAGAAGTCGGACTTCTAAGCCAGTTTATCCTTTTTGTAGCGGAGTCATAACTGCCTACCAATACGCTTCACGTGGCTGCGACCGATCCTCTGTCGCTACGAGTACGTCCAAGAGCATCTCCTGCAACTCAAGCCGCAGTTGGATATACTCGGCGTTATTCCACAGATTGACCAACTCATTTGGGTCTGCCTCCAAGTCATAAAGTTCACCTGTGCGTTTGCGTGCTGTGGCGGGATCACCGTGAAAGACGATGAGCTTGTAGCGGTCATGGCGCAACATGGTCGTGTGGACCGCCGGATCATAGGGATGTCCACTGTCTCGATACTCGCAGATCGCCCAGCCGCGCGCTTCCGCATCATCATTGCCTCTTGCCAATGGCAGCAGACTCTGCGCTTGGTTGCGCGGCAGCGGTGGCAAGTTCGCCGCATCCAACATGGTCGGGCAAAGATCGATCCACTGAACCACGTCACTACGTCGCTCACCCTCTGGCAACACGCCGGGCCAATGCAGAATCAACGGGACGCGCACGGCTGGATCATACATCATCGGTCCCTTGAGAAAGAGATGGTGGTCCCCCTGCATCTCACCATGATCGCTGGTGAAGATAATCAGCGTATTCTCTCGCAATCCCAACGCTTCCAACGTTGCCAAAATGCGTTTAATCTCATCATCAATCAGCATCACCATTGCATAGTTGGCCGCAATCGCATCCTGCACCTCATCCTCAGTGTATTCGAGGAACCCTTTGGCAATGCCTCCGTAGCTTTTGGCCGATGCTTGGCGTAGCACCTCTGGCTTGGAATCAAGTTCGCCGGGTTGGTCATAGCCGATGGGTCGCGGTAGCGCATCGCGATCTACACGGTCAATGTATTCTTGGGGAGCCACAAAGGGATGGTGCGGATCATAGAAGTTGGCCCAAAGAAAAAAGGGCTGTTCACCGTCATTGGCGGTCTGCTCGTTCAAAAAGTCGATTGCCATCTCTGCGACCCAATGGCTGTAGTGCGCCTCGGTGGGCATCGTGTCAAAGGCCACCGTGACATGCCCTGTGCGTCCAAAGCCATTGGCCGATGCCTCTGCGTAGCGTTCTGGGTGATGCTTCTCTAGCCAGCGATGGTACTTATTTTCTGGTGATCCATGTGTGGGATCATGCGCCCACTGATAGAAGCGAAAGCCATCATCCAGGCGTGGCTCGGTGCGACCACCATGACAGGCGGACTGATGCCATTTGCCGATCATGCCGCAATCATAGCCATCGTCGGCCAACGCACGGGTAAAGAGTTGCTCATGCGCAGGCAGCGAAACCCCGTTGCCCCAAAGCCCATGTGCATGGGGATAACGCCCCGTCAACAAGCTCGCCCGTGATGGTGCGCACACAGGATTTTGGACATAGCATTGCTCAAAGAGGACACCTGTTTCGGCAAGGCTGTCGATGGTGGGTGTGTGGATATGTGGGTTTCCATAGCAACTGAGCATGTCATAGCGTTGCTGGTCTGTGCAGATAAAAAGAATGTTTGGTTTCATAATTTTCCTCATCGAAACTTCTGATTTACTGGCTTACCTTTGCTAACCCTGATTGCCACTCACGCCCCTTCATACCCGCGTAAAGCATATAGTACGAGCCACCAGCCTCAAACACCTGTGGTGTGAGAATACCATCACAATCCCACTGTGAACGGTCGGTTGATGGTGTGAAGATAGGGTTGTGTGGATTGGCCTCAAACGTATGGAAGTCACGCGTTCGCACATGTCCGGCGCGCCAAACGCCATCTTTTTGGCTACCATCGCGGCCACCGTAGAAAATATGAAAATACTCAGGTCCCTTGAAGAGTTCCGCCTCACGCACTCCCTGAGCATCCCATGCTTCACCAGAGCTAGTAAAGATGGGATTGGCGGGGTTCTTGGTGACAGCGGCAGGGTTGTCGAGCGGTGCGGTGGCGTGGCAGATGACAGGATTGCCAGCGGACTCGCCTGTGTAGAGGATATGGATGGTATCATCAACAACGGCTACCGATGGATGAGATGAACCTTTTAGTTCATAGTCAAATGAATCTGGCTCAACTGAAATCACGGGTGTTGGACTGACACGGGTCCAGTCACCAAAGTCGGCACCATTGCTGACCAGTAGCCCGGTTTGCTTGGGTGGTCGCAATTGTCGTCCCAAATAATAGGCATAAAATCGCTGGTCGATTGGGTTCCAAAAGGGGAACGGATATTCAACTGCGAAATTGTCAAATTCCGCCTCGGTCGAGGGTAGCAAGACCGGATTTCTAGGGTCATGTGTTACAGCCGTGGGATCACTCGTTGGGGCAGTGCTATGCATCAACACCCAATAGTTATCTACACGGCGTCTCGCCCACAGATAATGCACCGTATCGTCCACGACAATGGCATGAGCCGCGGCGGCCCACTCTGGCGGTTCACAATAGAAAACAGGGTTGCCTGTTGGGATGCGTTCAAAACTGGCAAAGAGTTCAAAGGGGAGTGCCGCACCGCCTCTTGATAACTGGTTCATTCTTGTTTTCCTTTGGTTCCAAAATAGATTTATAAAGAATGGTTGGAGTATAGTTTAAGAGCATGGTTGGAGTATAGTTTAAGAGCATGGTTGTTGTCAACCAAGTTATGATGACCATATTTGATTAAAGACGAATGCTCATCTATAATACATTGCTAGGTATAGATGACTTTAAGTTAATATAATTTGAAAAGGAGTGTATATGTACAGTGTTTATCATATGAGTGCAGATGAGTTAAATTATTCGTTTTTAGACTCTTTAAAAGTGTTATTTGAAGGTAAAAAACTTCAGATTATTGTTGGTGAAGTTGATGAAATTCCCAATGAGACAGAAACAACTGATGAAACTGATTACTTGTTGCAGTCCAAAGCAAATCAACAGAGATTATTTGCTGCAATTGAGAATGTCGAGCGTGGAAGAAATCTTATGGAATTCGATTTTGATAGTCTCGAAGAAACAGCAATGGATGTAGTCTCATGAAGCGCGTTGTATTCGAAGGCAGTGCATTTGAAGATTTCACAAATTGGGTCAAACTCAACAAAAAAATACATACCCGTATTGTGCGTCTTATTAAAGATATCCAACGAAACCCATTTACGGGGATGGGGAAGCCAGAGCCGTTACGTCATCAACTACAAGGTTATTGGTCACGCAGAATTGATAATGAACATCGGCTTGTTTATACTGTCACAGATGATGACATCATTATTATTGCTTGCCGATACCATTATGAGTAAAGTTTCTTCGTGGGCAGATTCATGTTTTTACAGAGCTGTCTGATTACTCGTTATGACCAGCCAACAAGTTTATATGATTTCTCAACCCGATACCCCAATTTACGCGCGATACTGGCTGAGGCCACATTCGATTCTGTACAATTCCAAAACGTTTGCTCACCCATGGCTTCAATCTCTTGCACCAGATGGGCCATTACGATGGTTCCATAACCATTGCCACGATGTGCTTCCTGTGTAAAGACACCTGGCTCACGCAGTCCTAATGCGCCCGGCCCGACGGTTGCTTCAGACATAATCTTATCGTCACGCAACAGACAATAACCAATGCATTTCGCTTCCCACTGGTCCAGCCCACCCGCATAGGCCACATCATCCGGCCCCCACTCGCTACGCATGATCAGATCACGGTCCATCCGCCGCACTTCACAGCCTTCTGGCACAGCATTCAATAATGGTTCTAGTCTTTCGCCAACAGGACGGTCATAAAACTCCAACACCGTATGTCCATATAACGGTGCAGGCGGCAGCAAAGCACTCCGTGGATCACCCGGCCATAGCCCAATCGCCAGTGGGCCTGTCTCTTTCAACTGTTCAATCAGCGTTGCTATCGAATCAGGGTCCACGTCACCCCCCAGATAGATTGTGTTGTCATAGGTTTCCTGCACCAAGCCCCACGTTGGATTGTCAATATCATCAACAAAGATGTTGCCTGGGTTGCTCCCTTCGAGTACCGTGAAACAGCGGACAGGTTGTGGATCATCGCTGCGAAAGAGTGATTTAAAAACGGGTGTGATTTGAGCTGCGTTGATTTGGTTCATGATTGATTATCCTTCCCTAATCATATAAACTAACACCTTGAAGCTCCCGACTGCGACGCTCAACAAATTCCACCAACGCTTGGTTTTTACCCTCATCAAGATATGGTGCTTCATATGTATTGAGAAGCATCTGCCAGCGTTCGGCGGCGCGCTGCACAATATCTTGCTGACCACCCTCGTACCATGTCTCAAAGTTGCTCCGATCTGCCAATGTTCCATCATAGAAGGCTGTGCGATAATTTTCCTGTGTGTGCTGTGTTGCAAAGTGATGTCCTCCCGGACCAACCTCTGCCATCATGTCAAGTAGGAACTCATCCTCACCCCACTTCACATCTTCAAGGAAGTATTGCATCATCGCCAAGTTTTCCATGTCGATGATCATCTTCTCATACGAAACCGTCAAACCGCCTTCAAGCCACCCTGCGGCGTGAATAACCAAGTTGGTGTGTGCCTGAATCGCAGGCCAGAGCGTCCACATAGACTCATAAGCGGCTTGGGCATCGGGTGAATTTGCTGTATTCAGCGTTCCGCTGCCGCGATAAGGTACGCCGTAGTAGCGTGCGAGTTGTGTGCCAATGAGCAATGCCCACGCACCTTCGGGTGTGCCAAAGGCTGGGCTGCCACTACGCAGGTCAATGTTGGCGGTGAACCCTCCATAGATGACAGGAGTTCCGGGACGAACAAGTTGTGTGAGCGCGATGCCTGCCAATGCTTCTGCATTTTGCTGTGCAATTGTCGCCGGAATGGTGATTGGGCTCATGGCTCCAGAAAGGATGAAGGGTGTGATGACATTGGGCTGTCCCGCACGGGCATAGCTTATCAACCCACCCAACATGCGGTCGTCATAAATCAACGGGCTGTTGACGTTGATGATCCCCCCTGTCACGGGGCCACCTGTCTCAATATCACCGTCAAAGATAATGCGCGCTGCATCCAGACAATCCTCTGAAATAATCCGCCCATGTGAAACACCCCAAATAATTTTATCACTCAGTTGATAGCCATGTGTCCGCATTTTGAGATGCTTCTCCGTCACAGGAACATCGTGCATAGCAACCGCTTGGATGACCCCAAAATGGATCACATTGCTCATATGAAACAGTTTAGATAATTCGATGTATGTTTCTTCTGACCCTGGTTGACGACCCGTCTTTGTATTGGTGACATAGACCATTCCCGCAGCAGGCATAAAGCAAGCGTTCTTGCCCCCAATGATCACATTGCGTTCAGGGTTGCGGGCACGCATGGTAAACGAGGAGGGTGCTTTGTTGACCAACTCCATGATTAGTTCTCGATCCAACCATACATGTTGCTCCTTGTGGTTGACCTTTGCGCCTGCCGCTTCCCAAAGACTCAATGCTTCATCGTCATAAAAACGGATGCCAATCTCTTCCAGAATACGCATAGATGCATTGTGAATCCGCTCAATCTGCTCTTCGGGTGCAATTTCCAGTGGCGACCAGCGGTAGATTGGCTGACGGAAGGGTGGCTGCTTGACCGCATCTTGGATACGTTTATTGCGGCGTTGTGCTCGTTTTGCTTGCCTATCAATATTTTTGCTCATGTAATGAATTCTCCTCTAGTTCTCTTAACACAAAGATAGGCAGATAATGTCGCCAAGGCAATATGTCAATAAAGCCCACATGTCCACCCGTTTCATAAATCTGAATATCCAGTAAAGGATGTGGAACAATCTTGTAGAAGTCCTCCACAGGAATCACGGGGTCATCCTTGGCTGTGATAATCGTTGTCGGCACAGATAAGGTGGCAAATCCATC
>JBCCFC010000575.1:0-8456 GCA_039029935.1 Chloroflexota bacterium | reverse complement strand
GTGCCGGGCCACCAGTGTTTATGTTTGAGTTCCTGTAGCGGTATAAGGTCTATTTCATAATCGGGGAGATACACATACCCTCGTGGTGTTGTACCATTTTGATATAGCATGGTAGGCTTTGCAACGTCCCAATGGACAGGTGGGATTGCAGCATGTGTTGTTACACCATTCGATGATGATTCTACTGTATGGCCGTTTTGGGCATCGGTTTGTGTTTCGACAGGTTCAGTATATGAGAGGCTAATTGTTGCTTCTATCTGTTGTGTACTCATTGGATATTGAACTCCTTTTTTGATACTCAACTGTGCGCAAGCCGAGTTATTAGGCCATTCCACAAAAATTAAGTATCCAATAGGGCCATAAAGTGCGGCGGGTTCAGAAGAATAGGTGCACTGGTACGTAGATGCCGCCGCACCTCGTGGCCCTACGATTGATTGGGTATTTTATTTTGTGGATTCGCCTTAGTGTAGCATTATACAACACAATCGGAAAAATTGCAGGTAATTTGAAGCCCGTTCTGTCCTGTTTGCTACGACTAGCTAGCCGTCGATAGCTCATCGTTTTTAAGTGAAATTTCATACTTGCGACGATGAACAGCCGATTGCCACCCCTGCCACAAGCCCGTCCATGTCATCAGCCCAAAACTGCACGTATAAAGCAACATAAACGGCACAGACCACCACTGCTCTTGATAAATTGCCACAACCGTCGTCGTTAGCGCATAGAGCATGAGGCCAAATTCGCCCACCGAAATCAGGTCAAAGGGGAGGCTATACATGCTGTGATACCAGACATCCTGTTTGGTGGTGACATGAAATTTGGGGGTACGCAGAAAGTTGCCGCCTTTTTGGAAGAACCCTTGACAGACCGCAACCGTATTATTAAGACAGACCCCCGTCCCCAACAACATCAGCGATGGCAAATATTTCCAATGGTTAAACCACTGATCGGGGTGAAGCCGTTTTTGGGCAACTGCATAGAGCAACGGTGGCCCGATGGACGTGAGGCTGAGAAGCGCAAGGACACCTGCTGGGTTGACATCCATCAGAATCAACGGTAATAATGTCAAAATTAGCAACAACAGCAGTGGATGAATCAAGTAGCTGCCCAAATGAAACAATCCTGACAATTTTGCGGGCAGCGGCCAATCACTCCGTGATACGCGACCACCTAGTTTGCGTAGTGTTTGGATGCTGCCTTTGGCCCAGCGAAACTGCTGTCGTTTAAAGGCTGTCAATTGAGGCGGAATTTCGGCAGGCACTTCAATCTCGTTAATGTAGAGTGGCTCCCACCCCATCAGTTGTGCTCGGTAGCTCAAATCCAAATCTTCGCACAATGTGTCATCATGCCAACCGCCAACACAAGCATCTTCCAGACAGGCACGGCTCCACACACCCGCCGACCCGTTAAATCCAAAGGGATAGCCTGCTGCCTGTCGTGCTGCCTGCTCAACCACAAAATGCCCATCGAGGGCAAGGGCTTGGCTTTTGGTAAGCCATGAATAATAGCGGTTTAGATGTGCCCAGCGGGTTTGAACAAAGGCAATTTTTTTATTGTTGCCCTGTTTATTGTTGCCCTGTTTATTGCTGTCCTGTTTATTGCTTTCCTGCTCATGCGCGATAAAGTGTGGTATCACCTGATGTAAAAAGGATGGATGCGGCTCAAAGTCCGCATCAAATAGCGCAATATAATCTCCCTTGGCGTATGGTAATGCATGGGCCAACGCACCTGCTTTATATCCTTTACGATTTGTACGATGAAATACCTCAATCGCATAGCCTTGTTGCTGCCAATAGCTGACATGTCGCTGGATAATTGCCTGCGTTTGGTCTGTCGAATCATCCAAAATTTGAATTTCTAGCTTATCCTTGGGATAATTAAGGGCAGTGCAGGCGTCAATCAGGCGTGTTGCGACGTGGCGTTCGTTATAAATCGGTAGCTGTACTGTGACAAGCGGCCATATTGATGGGGCTGTAGGTGATGTTTTGGGTGTTTGGGATAGCGATTGACTGTACTTTTGGTGTAGCTTCCAAGTTAACCAAAGTGCATTAAATCCATAAATAGCAAGACCCAAGACACCGATTGTATAGAGAACTTGTAATAAAAACACCATGAAAAAAAGAACCCTTATCCTTAAACCTTTAAATAAAACCGAAAAAATGATTTGATGTGGCGGAGATAGCATTCTCTAATGCGACCTTCGGCTCTGGGACCCAGAGGGTTCCCCGCCTAACGCCACTATACCCAAACACTTAATCGGTTTTATTAACTGTATACCAAAAAAATAGGCTGACAACCTATACACAAGTGTAGCCGTCAGCCAAACGGGGAAATTATATCCAATTTAATCATGCTCTCCAAATATGCGCTGTCGCGTAGACATCATGGCTGAACTGCGTTACATCTAAACTGCGTTGCCGGAGAAATAAATTCTGAGGGCAATTCAATATAGAGCTATGAACTTTTTGTATGGTATACTTTTATCATAACAAATTTAGAATAGTTTTTGGATTGTATGGAAAGTCAAAATTATTATGTCGATTGAACCATTTGACGTCAACAACAATAGCGAAAAAACGACTAACCCTGCTATGGGGGGCAATAATACCCATGAATCGTCGTTGATTTCGCAACAAGCATTTGATGACCTGCTTGAAATGGTTGGTCCTGATGAACCCGAGCTCTTGTTAGAGCTATTAGACACATTTTTAGAAGACTCCACCGAGGCTGTGCAAAAGATGCCTGATGTGCTTGCCAATAATGATTTGATGCTGTTGCAGCGGATGGTTCACAGTCTCAAATCAACGAGTGCGACCTTTGGTGCGCTCTATCTGGCTGAGTTATGTGAAATCGCTGAGTCTGCGCTACGTGATGAACGTACTGATGTTGATTATCCTCAGTTGGTGGAGGAAATTCGCCTAGCACACACCCGCGCCCATGAAGCATTGATTGTTGAAGTTAAAAAGTATTTATAAGAGGATTGATGGTAACTGTGACATCATCATGATCAACTTCTATACGTGTTGGCGAGATTACATGCATAGACAGCCTCTTGGTCAACAATAAGCATACTTAAGGTGTTATGTGTTTTGAAAATATTTATCATATATGTTTAAAATACATAACCTTCATGAAAATAAAAACGTTATACAAACCTAACTTTGTTTAAGTACGTTCATTAACGATTTTACAGGGAAAGCAGAATGGGCTGTATAACGCGCCAAAATTTAAATTTGCTTTATTATAAGCAACAAAAAAATGAGGAGTAAAATGTTATGGCCTACGATAAAGTCGTGGTTCCTAGTGTTGGTGAAAAAATTACATTGCAGGATGGTAAACTAAATGTCCCAGATAATCCAATCGTTGCCTTTATTGAAGGTGATGGTACAGGTGTGGACATTTGGGCTGCCAGTCAACCCGTCCTTGACGCTGCTGTGGAAAAAGCATATGGCGGTCAGCGCAAAATTGTCTGGATGGAGGTCTATGCAGGCGACAAGGCCAACGATGTCTATGGCGAAGTTGTTTGGTTACCAGATGAGACCGTTGAAGTCATCAATGAATATCTGGTTGCCATCAAGGGGCCTTTGACAACACCTGTCGGTGGTGGTATCCGTAGCATTAATGTTGCGTTGCGCCAACGTCTTGACCTCTATGCCTGTGTACGCCCCGTGCAATACTTCTCTGGTGTGCCCAGTCCTGTGCGCCAGCCAGAATTGGTAGACATGGTAATCTTCCGTGAAAACACAGAAGACATCTATGCAGGCATCGAGTGGGAAGCCAACACGGATGATGTGCAGAAGGTTATCGGCTTCCTGCGTGATGAGATGGGCATCAACAAAATTCGCTTCCCAGACACCAGTGCCATTGGTGTCAAGCCTGTGAGTGTCGAAGGGACATCACGCTTGGTACGCGGTGCGATCAACTATGCCGTTGAAAACAATCGCAAGAGCGTAACGCTGGTCCATAAGGGCAACATCATGAAGTTCACTGAGGGTGCATTCATGAACTGGGGCTATCAGGTTGCCGCCGAAGAATTTGGTGCAACACCATTGGACGGTGGTCCTTGGCATGTGCTGCCCAACGGTATCATCATCAAAGATGTGATTGCTGATGCTATGTTGCAACAGATTTTGACCCGTCCTGCGGAGTATGATGTGGTTGCAACGCTGAACCTTAATGGTGACTATATCAGCGATGCATTGGCGGCTCAGGTTGGTGGTATCGGTATCGCACCAGGTGCCAACATCAACTATAGCACAGGCCGTGCGGTCTTTGAGGCCACACATGGTACAGCACCCAAATATGCGGGTCAGGACAAGGTAAACCCATCATCGGTCATTTTGAGCGGTGAAATGATGCTCCGCCACATGGGTTGGAACGAAGCCGCAGACTTGATTGTAAAATCAATCGAAACCACGATCAGCCAGAAAGTGGTGACGTATGACTTCGCCCGCTTGATGGATAACGCAACTGAAGTGAAATGTAGCGAGTTTGGTCAGGCTTTGATTGAGAATATGTAGGCGGCAATCAGTAGGTCAGTAGGTCGGTAGGTCAGTAATCGGTGGGTCAGTACCGAATACTGGCCTACCGATTACCGACCTACCGAATACCGACTTACCAATTGCACACCCACCTACTGATCAAGAATTCAGGTTCAACTATAATCACATTGTACAAAACTTGTCAATCATTTGTACAATTCTTTCGTGATGTACTAGGAGCAGTGAAAATATGCAAGCTGTTGCACTCTTTCGTTCATCCATCGGTAAAAAGATCATCATGGCCCTGACCGGACTCGTCTGGATCGGGTTTGTCTTTTTTCATATGTATGGCAATCTCAAAGTCTTTCAAGGGGCGCTCTATTTTAATGAATATGCACACGGTCTGCGTGAGCTAGGCGCACCTATTTTTAGTCATGGGCATCTACTCTTTGTGGCACGCATTGTGTTGCTGGTGTCAATGGTGCTTCATGTTTGGTCCGCAATCACCTTGACACAACAGGCGCGCAAGGCACGTCCAAACGACTATAAAATGCGCAAAGTGGTTCAGGCCAACTATGCCTCGCTGACCATTCGATATGGCGGCATGGTTATCGCCTTCTTTGTCATCTATCATCTGATGCACTTCACATGGGGCAACGCCCATACAGATTTTATTCTAGGTGATCCGTATCACAATCTCGTTACCGGATTCCAGTCCGCAGCCGCCGTGTTCTTCTACTTTATAGCAGTCAGCACACTTGGCTTACACCTCTATCATGGTACATGGAGTATGCTCCAAACATTGGGTCTGAGCAGCAAATCACTCCGGATGCCAATTCGCATGGCGGGATTAGGGCTGGCTGTCGTTGTTTGGGCAGGGTTTCTTTCAGTGCCAATCTCTGTGTGGCTCGGTTTTGTGACACTATAGATTGATGGGCTGATTTCACACAGGAATGAATAGTTTGAAAAGAAATACTAAGGAGTTTTGAGTAATGGAGACAATTACGACACTTCCTGACGTCAAGGTGATGCCAACATTTACCGAAGCGACATTAGATGCGGGCATCCCTGATGGACCGATTCAAGATAAATGGGACAAGCACCGCTTTGAGATGAAACTTGTCAACCCCGCAAACCGTCGCCGTTTCAGCGTAATTATTGTTGGCTCAGGGTTAGCAGGGGCATCAGCCGCCGCCACATTGGGAGAACAAGGCTACAACGTAAGCTGCTTCTGCTATCAAGACAGCGCACGGCGCGCCCATAGTGTAGCGGCACAGGGTGGCATCAACGCAGCCAAGAATTATCGTAACGATGGCGATAGCGTATTCCGCCTGTTCTACGATACTGTCAAGGGTGGCGATTATCGCTCGCGCGAGGCCAATGTCTATCGATTGGCCCAGGTGAGCAACAACATTATCGACCAATGTGTCGCCCAAGGAGTCCCTTTTGCGCGTGAGTATGGTGGTGTACTCGACAATCGTTCCTTTGGTGGCGCACAGGTTTCGCGCACCTTCTATGCACGTGGGCAAACAGGTCAGCAGCTGTTATTGGGGGCCTATCAAGCACTCTCACGTCAAATCGCATCGGGTCAGGTAAAGATGTACACACGCACCGAAATGCTCGATGTTGTTGTGGTTGACGGACAGGCGCGTGGTATCATCACACGCAATATGGTGACTGGGGCGATTGAATCGCACATGGCGGATGCCGTTGTATTGGCGACAGGCGGGTATGGCAATGTCTTCTTCCTGTCTACCAACGCCAAGGGCTGTAACAACACGGCTGTCATGCGCGCCTACAAACGTGGTGCGCTCCTTGCCAACCCCTGTTACACACAAATTCACCCAACCTGTATCCCGCCTTCAGGCGACCATCAATCCAAGCTCACCTTGATGAGTGAGTCATTGCGTAACGATGGCCGCATCTGGGTTCCCAGGAATTCAAACGACACACGCTCACCGGATGAAATCCCAGAGTCAGACCGCTATTATTATTTGGAAGAAAAGTACCCAAGCTTTGGGAACTTGGTCCCGCGCGACGTGGCGTCGCGTAACGCCAAGCTGGTTGTGGATGCTGGGCAAGGTGTCGGTGAACTCAAAAATGGTGTCTATCTGGACTTTTCGGATGCGATTGCACGTGTGGGCGAGAAGACCATCCGCGAGAAGTATGGCAATCTCTTTGATATGTATGCCAATATTACGGGCGAAAACCCATACAAGACGCCCATGCGCATCTATCCGGCGACCCACTACACAATGGGTGGCTTGTGGGTTGACTACAACCTGATGACCACGATTCCGGGACTGTTTTCCATCGGTGAGGCCAATTTCTCGGATCATGGAGCCAATCGTTTGGGCGCAAGTGCCTTGATGCAAGGGTTGAGCGATGGCTACTTTGTGTTGCCATATACACTGGGCAACTATCTGGCGACTGCTAGTCTGAACAAGGTGGACATCAGCCATAGTGCCTTTGATGAGGCGCAGGCAGAGGTACGTGGACGTATCGACCGCCTGATGAATATCAAGGGTAAACGCTCGGTCGATTCATTCCACCGTGAGTTGGGCAACATCATCTGGGAATATTGTGGTATGGCACGCACCGAGGCAGGATTGAAGGAAGCATTGGAGAAAATTCCTGTTCTACGTGACGAGTTCTGGTCGAATCTACGCATTTTGGGCAATAGCAACGACCTCAACCAGACGTTGGAGAAAGCAGGTCGTGTGGCCGACTTCCTTGATCTGGGTGAATTGATGTGTATCGACGCACTGGACCGCAACGAATCCTGTGGTGGACACTTCCGCGAGGAGAGCCAGACCGAAGAGGGTGAGGCATTGCGTGACGATGAGAATTACGCCTATGTTGCTGCATGGCAATACAGTGGCGACGACTCTGCACCCATCCTCAACAAAGAGCCTTTGGACTTTGAATACGTACCGCTGTCGCAGCGCAGTTACAAATAAAATGAACCGTTAGTATTCGGTAGGTCGGTAGGTCGGTAGGTCGGTAATCAGTGATTGAGTACTGACCTACCGACCTACCGATTACTGAATACCCTCTGCGGTGAAAATAAAGGAACGAAGAACAATGAATCTGAAACTTCAAGTATGGCGGCAGAAAAACGGTGACGAAGCGGGCCGTCTGGTTGATTATGATTTAAACAATGTCAGCCCTGAATCCTCATTTTTGGAAATGCTGGATGTCCTGAATGAGCAGTTGTTGGAGTTGGGTGAGGAACCAGTGGCCTTTGACCACGACTGTCGCGAGGGCATCTGTGGCGCATGTGGCATGATGATCAACGGTGTGGCGCATGGTCCACGTGGTGCGGTGACGACCTGCCAACTGCATATGCGCAGCTTCAACGATGGCGACACCATCCTGATTGAGCCTTGGCGGGCGTCGGCCTTCCCTGTACTCAAAGACCTGATGGTAGACCGCGGTTCCTTTGATGCCATCATCCAAGCAGGTGGCTATGTGTCTATTTCAACAGGAACCGCACCGGACGCCAACGCTATGCCAATTTCGAAGGATGTCGCCAGCACAGCGATGGATGCTGCCGCCTGTATCGGTTGTGGGGCCTGTGTTGCGGCCTGTCCAAACTCGTCGGCCATGCTCTTTACATCGGCCAAGGTATCACATCTCAACAGTCTGCCACAGGGACAAGCCGAACGCTATGACCGTGCGGTGTTGATGGTGGATAAAATGGATGAGGAAGGTTTTGGCGGCTGCACCAATTTGGGTGAATGTGAAGCCGTCTGCCCGAAAGAGATCAGCATCGACTTTATCGGTCAACTGAATCGTGACTTGTTCCGGGGGATGTTGATGGGGGCTGGTCAGCGATAAGTAAGATAACGTTCAGTTAAAAATGCGGGTCGGGTAGCAGGGGGGCAGTAAATCCGCCCAGCTACCCGCCCCCCAATTTTAAATGAACGGTATAGTAAATAACGCAGTCCAACCCCCAGACACCACACCCCGACC
>JBCCFC010000574.1:0-8458 GCA_039029935.1 Chloroflexota bacterium | reverse complement strand
TGTATACAAAGGAAAGTATCGCAGGTTGGCTACCTGCGTCACAGATAACCAATCTGTGATACTGGTGTGTACAAAGGAAAGTATCGCAGGTTGGCTACCTGCGTCACAGATAACCAATCTGTGATACTGGTGTCAAGTACAAAGGAAAGTATCGCAGGTTGGCTACCTACGTCACAGATAACCAATCTGTGATACTGATTTACTTTCCTGTTCAATCAACAAAAAATAGGGGAATAAGGCGATGTACTACATCGCCTTATTCCCCTATGGGTCGTGTCGATATTTATTGCTCTGGAATAACTAGAACTTATCCTAGATGAATTACGACTGGGCTATAAATCTGCCGCATCAATCAACTCTTCCTGTCGCTTGCGACCCAAGAATAGTGGCAAACAGAGGCTCAAAATCGCCATAATCCACAGTGTAATGCTGATTGGACTTTGGACCAGATAGCTCCAATCCCCGTCACTCAGTGACAATGCACGACGGAGATTACGTTCCATCAGTGGTCCCAGAATCAGCCCTAAAATGACTGGCGGCATGGGCAGCTTGAACATGTGTAGGAAGAAACCCAGAATGCCGAGCATTGCCATGAGTGTGATGTCAAAGGGGCTGTTGCTAACGGCATAGACGGCGACAAAACTGATGGCGACAACGGCTGGATAGAGGAACCAGTCGGGAACACGCAGAATGCGTACCCAGATGCCAACCAATGGCAGGTTGAGGACGAGTAGTAATGCGTTCCCTACATACATCGAGGCAATCAAGCCCCAGAAGACTTCGGGATATTGCTTGATAAAGAGTGGCCCTGGTGTGATGCCCAGACCGAGCAATGCACCCAACATGACAGCCGTTGTCCCACTGCCCGGAATACCCAACGTCAACAAGGGGATGAGCGCACCACCCACTGCAGCGTTGTTGGCCGCTTCTGGTGAGGCTAGGCCACGAATGTCTTCATGTTCGGCAAAGGTTTCACCCTTGGGATTCCACAGCCGACGCTCGATCATATAAGAGATGAATGAGGCCATTGCTGCGCCTGCACCGGGCAAGATGCCAATGAAGAAGCCCAGCACGGATCCACGTACCAGCGAGCCGAATGCGCTCATAAACTCTTTGAACGTGATAATCACACGCCCAAGTTCAGTGGTAATAAAGTCCGCTGCTTCGGTTTTATAGGCCAGTCGCAACACTTCGTTGATGGCAAAGAAGCCGATGACGACAACCACAAAGTCAAGACCATCCAGCAATTTGAGTTCGCCAAAGGTGAAACGATCAACGCTACTCAGCGGGTCAAACCCAATCGTTGACAGCATCAACCCTAGCGTTGTTGCCAAAATACCCTTAGCAAGGTTTGTCCCTGTGAGACTGGAGAGCGTGGAAAAGGCAAAAACAATGAGTGCAAAATATTCGGCAGGACCAAATTTGATGGCCCATTGTGAGAGTAGCGGTGCAAAGAACATCATGGCGATGATCGAAATCGTTCCGCCAAAGAATGAGGATACCGCCGATGTCGCCAATGCCTTACCAGCGCGCCCCATGCGCGACATGGTATGCCCTTCGAGCGCGGTAATCACCGCCGCCGATGTTCCGGGTACGTTGAGCAATGATGCACTAATGGCATTACCATATTCAGCACCATAGTAGACGCCTGCAAAGAGAATGAGCATGGATTCGGGTGGTAGTTTGATGGCAAAAGCCAGTGGGATAAGGACGACGATGCCGTTGATGGGGCCAATACCCGGCAACATGCCGATGAGCGTTCCGATAAGAACGGCAATCAGTGCAACAGTTAGATTGGTTGGTGTGAGGGCAACAGCAAACCCTTCGGCTAGAAAATTTAAAACTTCCATGTGTTTTCCTCAACTATGGCAGCAGATACAGTTCAATTAGCTCACCCGTTGGCAGACTCAGCCCCAAGACAAAGCTAAATAGCGCGTATAGTGCCAGTGTAAAAACCAAACCAATGATGGGTGTCCAGAGAATTGGGCCTTTGAAGATGTAGCCAAGCGCAATCATTTCCAGCGTGGTCGTGATGATAAAACCCAGTGGCTCCATGATATAGGCATAGACGATGAAGCTCACGATAATCAGCCCCATCTTCACCCATGCCATTGGGCCGGGCCACGCTGGGTCTGGGTCTGGTCGAATGATGAGAAAAATGCTACAGATGGCGAGAATGACGCCAAGAATGAGTGGGAATGCCCCCGGTCCCAGATTGTCTGCGACAACGGTCGGGACCTTCAGCGTGGTTGATTCGATGATGTACCAAATGGCGACCACCAACAGCACAACCCCGGCAATGCGGTCAGAACGGTTGTTTGTCATGGTATTCGTGCCTGTAAAGAAGTAACCGCAGAGAGAAGAATAGTTAATAGTTAATAGTTAATAGTTGATAGTTAATATTGCACACTATCACACTATCACACTATCACACTATCACACTATCACACCCCAACACCTCTCTGCGGTTAAATACTCTATTCCTCAATAATGCCCAAGTCGATGCTCAACTGACGGAAGCTGCTTACTTGGTCGAGAACGTAGCTTTCAAACTCATCGCCAACCATGAAGAATTCACCCAAGCCACCCTCGGCACGAGCTTCGGCCCATTCTGGTGATTCAGCAACCTTGGTCAATGCGTCTACCCACATGTCATAAGCTTCATCAGAGATGTCGCCGGGCAGATAGAAACCACGGAAAACGATCCAGTTCACATCATAGCCTTCTTCGGCAGCGGTTGGCGCAGTGTCCAGTGGTGCAGCCAAACGATCCGATGACAATGTTGCCAAGATGCGGACATCGCCTGCCTCAACCTGACCGATTACCTCTGAGGCATCGCCAGGGAAGACATCAATGAAGCCACCCAAGAGGGCTGTCAATGCTTCGCCACCGCCATCAAATGGTGTATAGCGTACAGCCAATGGATCCAGACCAGCAGCCTGTGCTGTCAAGAGAACCTTCATGTGGTCCTGTCCACCAACAGAGCTGCCACCACCAAAGTTGACGCTGTTGATGTCCGCTTCCATTGCAGCAATCAAGTCACCCAACGTCTCGTATGGTGAGTCGGCAGCAACGGCCAAAACCGCAAAGTCGGCACCGACAACACCAAGCCAGCGTACATCTTCAGCCGTGAAGTCGCCATATTGCTGTTGGGCAATACGCAGTGTTGTGGCTGGGCTTGCGGCCAAGAACAGTGCTTCGTCGTCGTTGCGCTCTGTGACAACGTTGGCAAACGCAACACCACCGCCACCACCAGCCATGTTGGTGACTTTAACCGTGCCATCAACGGCAGCGATTTCGCCCATCACACGCCCAACCGCACGACAGGTGAAGTCCCATCCACCACCTGGGTTGGATGGCGCGATACATTCTGGTGCGCTGATCATCGCCATTGCGTCATCGCTTGACTCTTCGGCAGCGTCGTCACTTGCTTCTTCTGCCGCTGGTTCTTCTGCAGCCGATGGTGCATCGCCCGTTGGTGGTGCAACACAGGCAGCCAACGCCAATGATAAAATGAGGACAAGTCCCAGTACCCATGTGTACTTTTTAGACATGGTTGTCTCCTTTTGAATTGAATTTGTTTACATGATTGTGCTTGGTAAGCAAAGAAAAATGCCCACTCATATCAAAAACTGTGAAAACCGATGATTTCGCCTGTGGCAAATTATTGTGTTTGTATAATTATTGAATATGAGCCGACATGATAGCTGCGTACAGTTGTGGTTGCCGCAATATCTGGGTATTGATTTTATCAGAGATGAACACATAGAGCAATAACCAGATGGTGGGAAAGTCGTCCTACCTTTTGGTGGTGTTGTTCTTACAGTTGTCTATAGTTTGGAGAGAAGTGCTGTAGTGTTCAGCAGCAGCCTGATAATGCTGATACTGGTCTCGTGTTTGCTTTAGCGCATGATATTCTTCACTGTTCACTATGCATTATTCACTTCCAACCGTTGATTTATCGTTATTTGACCGCAAACTCTGTATAGAGTCGCATCATAGGGGGCTTGAAGTCGAGAGCAATAGGTTCATTCGGGACGCCATGTTCGAGGAAAGTTGAGAACCAGTGCTGGTTGCCCATATTCGTATAGTTCCATCCTGGCTACCAGAGACTACGCGTTCGCCATCAGAACTAAACGCCACTGACCATAGTGCGGCTTGTAAGTGCAAACGCCGTAGATTGCGCTTACGTTGTTCCAATGTTTGTTCTAGGTGTTCCAGTTCATCTTGGTTCATTTTATTATGTCAGTTTTGAGATTGAAAACATAGCAAAATAGATGTCAAAGGCTGTGATGGTCTATTGAAGCTAGCCTGTAGCTATAATCTTACAAAAGAAACACCAAACACAAAATGCTATGCCAACATCCGTATCTTCTTCATGATACGCAACACCGAATACAAGTCATTCTCCGGATTCACCAGATCAAAAACACGCGACATGCCATACTCAGGGTTGCCACTCTCCGTCATTTCTCCCATCGCCACCTTAAAAAAGATAAAGCTGCCCCCATTGGTCACCATCCCATAACAGGGACGCTCTGGTGTGGGTGTTGCCAGCATGTAGGAAAGAATCTGTGGGAAGCCAACTTTGATTGCCAGTTCCGCGTGTTTGGACTCAATGACCAATGCCCAAATTTTCTCTCGGAGCATCAAGATATCAATACGCCCCTCAATCTGAATCTCTTCATCCTGGGTTGTAATTTGGACAGAGGTTTCCGTCTGTAGCACAAAGGGCGGCAGCAGGAATTCGGACAGGTGTAGGAGCGGTGATACAACTGTGATCTGAACGGCGTTTGCCAATGTGGCGGGGTATTTGGTGCGATGTTGGTAGCTTGTTTTCACATTATCGAGAAATGCCTGTTCAACAGCGTTGATTTCGGGTAGGTCTGTTTGCCACTCGCTAAAAAACTGCGCATGCTCGTTTAGCGAAAGATTGAAATGAGTTTCCAGATCGTATAGTGTCACATCTTTGGCGAAAATTTTCTTAGGCATAAACTATCTCTCCTATTTATTCAAAACTCAAACCCATCCAATTCCATAGACCACCCAATCCCCAATTCCTGGCACAACGTCAGCGCATTCTTGGTAAACCCACCCAACGACAAAAATCCGGTCAACACAACCGCCCCTGGGTGCTGCGCCTGATAGAGGACAACTTTTTCCTGAAACTCCTCTACATACTCCACACTGGCCTTGCGCTGTTCCTTCTTGACCTCCACCAAGATCACACGTTCATCGGTCGTTTCAGCCACAACATCGAGTTCACGATTTAGCCCATCCTCACGTTGGATATAGACACGGGTGCGTATATGGTGAATATTCAGGCGTTTGTCATAAGCATCGTCCGCAGGCAGGTCATTGAAGAATGCATTCAACTTGAAGCGTTTGCGTGTCTTCATCTTGGTGGCAAGATAGTGTTCGGCGGTTTTGCCGATGATGTCGTTCAATTTGCCTTGCAAGGAGCGAACTTTCTTCTGTAGGTCGGCAATTTGCTGGTTAAAGCCAGGGATTAAATCAGGCTCATGTTGGGCAATTTCTTCCTCAAAACGATGGGTGAGAATGAGATTGAGTGTACCATCTCGAAGCCCTCGAAATTGAATATCAGAGGTCCCCCACTCAATCAAATCTCCGCGCACCAATGAAAGCAATTTGCGATGAATGGCACTCTCGCTTTCCTCTAATTTTAGCGTCTGTTTCAATTCACTGGGCGTCCAATAACGGTCGTTGAACTTGCTAAGATGCAGCACGATGCGTTTGCCATATTTCTCATTGATACGCTCGACGGTCATGTCAATGTATTCCTGCCACGTTTTCGATAGCTCTGACTTACGATGTGATATTTCATGGTTGACCACATCAACGACACCTTCCTGTGTGGTCAAATCACGATTAGGATAGTTGCTCAGAATCACACACGAGATAAAAAAGGGGTCTGCGCCACAGAGTTCATTGATGTAGAGTGCGGTTTCGTTGGTGATCGGTTCTTCATAGACTTCGGCATATTTATACACAGCCTCTAACCCTTCATCTTCGGTCAGATAGGGATTGAAGTCAATATGGGTTAGCCGCCCCGCCTCAAGATATTGCCCCATTAGCTCGACCATCCAGCCGACATACGAGCCAGTCACCAGCATGGGGGCGACCTTGGATTCGGAGACCTCATGAAAACTGCCAGGCATGGTTTCGATGGGTGAATCACTAAAATCTGGGCGCGCATAGATATTGGTGGAGAGGTATTGGAATTCGTCGATAATCACGAGGATACGTTGATTATTGACCGCTGCAACGCGGTGCGGGGCACGGTATATCGCATCCCACATCACACCATAACGCTCAAATTTCTCATCTTCTAGAATTGAATTGACCTGACGAACGAGCGTACCAACCGAATGTTTTTCCCCGTAGGCTGTAATTTGATCCATTGTTAGCAAATCATCGCGGAGCATTGCAGGGTCGCGTTCGAGAAATGAGATATATTGCGTGGCAAAGGTCCGGTAGTAGTTCATGGCAAAATCGGGATACCATACTTTGGACTCAGGGATGCTGTAGTAGAAAGGAATGACCTTACCATTGGCTTCCCACAGTTCATTGAAAAGCCGCTGGACAAACGATGTCTTCCCACTTTTACGCCGCCCTAGAATGGCATGAGACTTGGAGAGCTTTCGAGGCATCCGCTCAATCCATTTATGAAAATATTTGAATTCTGCTTCACGTCCAATGAGCAGGTCAGGATCGCCAATTTTTTCTTCTAATGGGTATTGCATCATATTTTTCACCTTCTCTATATCTTCTCAAAATACTCAATATCCGTAATAAAAATCGCCCCACCGCCCACTTGTTTTTCCACGGGCGTAGGAATATTCACCTCCCCCGGCTCCATCACAGGAGGCAGCGGCGTCACATATTGCACACGGCTAGCGCACGTATCACGGATAACGCCCAGCACTTCCTCAACATCCTGATCATCCACACCACAATAGATGGTGGTATTGGCCGAGCGCAAATAGCCACCCGAAGTGCTGGTAACAGTAACAGGATAGCCGCGCCGACCCAAACGGTCAAGCAGAGTGCGGCTGTCCTCATTGTGAATAATCGCCATTATCAGTTTCATGTGTATCTTTCCTTATATCTGCGCAAATGCCTGCATCAAATCAGCAATCAAATCCTCTGTCTCCTCAAGCCCAATACAATAGCGCACCAGTTCATCACGAACCCCTAGTGCAATCCGTTCTTCGGGTTCCAAATGCGCATAGCCCATCAACCCCAACGGGCTGATTAGACTCTCAACGCCGCCCAGGCTGGGACCAATCGTCGGAATTTTAAGCGCATTGAGAAAACAGTGAGTGCGCTTCATATCACCCTCAATCTCAAAGCTGACCACGCCGCTAAAGCCTTTCATGGTCTGTTGAGCAATGGCATAATCACGATGGCTCTCTAACCCTGGATACCACACCTTGCGCACCTTGGGCTGCGTCTCTAAGAAACGTGCAATCGCTAATCCATTGGCATTATGACGCTCCATACGTAACGGCAGGGTTTTGATGCCGCGCAAAATGAGATAGGCGTTTTGGGGTGAAATAATATTCCCAAAGAGTGACTGCGCCTTCCGTAACGGTGTGATCACATCAAAGTTCCCCACCACGGCCCCAGCCATCAGATCATTGTGTCCCGCCAGATATTTCGTGACACTGTGGATCACAACATCCACACCATAATCCAGTGGCAGCACGTTGCAAGGCGTGGCAAAAGTCGTGTCAACCACTGTTTTGAGCTTGTGCGTTTTGGCGATATGAACCAACCCTTCAAAATCGACACACGACATAAATGGGTTTGTGGGTGATTCCATAAAAATCAGTTTTGTATTGGGCTGAATCGCGGCCTCAATCGCTCCCAAATCATGACATGGAACCATTGTACATTCAATGCCGTAATTTGGCAAAAAATTCTCGCCAAACTCCAGCGTATGCAGATAGGACTCATCGGCCATAATCAGATGGTCGCCCTGTTTGAGCATGAGCAACAGTGTGCAGGTGATTGCGCCCATGCCGCTGCTCAAGAGCATGGCATCCTGCCCATGTTCCAGCGAGGCAATCTTGGCCTCCGCCGCACGGACAGTGGGGTTGCCGTAACGACCATACTCCTCGCGTTCTGGCTCCTCCCAAAACATATTCTCCTCGGTATAGTTCAGCAGGTCATCGGCTGAACGAAAGGTATAGACGGATGTCTGCACAATGGGGACAGTCAAGCTGTTATGGCTGCGAAATTTTTGCTCACCCGCATGGATGGCTTGTGTAGATGATACGTTTGTTTTTTCATTAAATTTTTGCTGTTGCGGACTGCATATAGTGGCCCGGACTGCTTACTGAGTCTTTCATATTGAAACTGGGTCCAATGAAATGCTGTGCACGGCCTGTCTTTATCCTTTGCTTGTACCGTCATAGCACATCGCCGCTGTTTC
>JBCCFC010000573.1:0-8465 GCA_039029935.1 Chloroflexota bacterium | reverse complement strand
CGCGTCTCCCGTTCCTACCAACTCCCAAACCTCGCTGACCTCATTCCTCAACCCTCGTCTGCTCCCTCAATTTAGCTCTACCACCCCTCTTTATTGAGTAGATATTGGAAAGGAACCATTTAGTTCATAGAAGGGGACATTGAGAAATGCTTTGACACGATTGATCATGAAATCTTACTCAAGATTATCGGAAGAGATGTAAAGGATGGAAGGTTCATGAATTTGCTAAGAGGATTACTCAAAGCAGGATATATGGAGGAATGGAGATACAATCAAACCTACAGTGGAACACCACAAGGTGGAATCATCAGTCCACTTCTAGCAAACATATATATGCATGAGTTCGATTCTTGGGTGATTAATGAACTTATCCCAAAATACACGACTGGAAAGAGAAGAAAGTCGAATCCTGAATATAAACGACTCACCAATCATGTCTCTGGCATTAGAAGAGGTACGAGAACTGGAAGCATCCGAGAACTCAAGAAACAAATGAGGGAGATTCCATCTCAAATCATGGATGGCTCAGACTATCGACGACTCAATTATATTCGGTATGCGGATGATACTTTGTTTGGGTTCACTGGACCCAAAGCTGAAGCTGAGAAAATCAAAACAGAAATGGCGACATGGCTGCGAGACAATCTCAAGCTTACTCTTTCACCTGAAAAAACGTTGGTGACACATGCCAAAACTGAAACCGCTCTATTCTTAGGATATGAATTAATCGCTATGCATAAGGATTATCAACTGGATAGCAGAGGAAGCAGAAATTCAAACGGTCTCATATCGTTACGAGTACCAGCCAAGGTCATAGAAAAGAAACGGCAGGAATTCCAATCAGCAGATGGGAAACTTGTTTTAGATTCTGACTATGACATTGTGAGCAGATACCAAACGATATACAGAGGGTTAGTTAATTTTTATATCATGGCTGACAATGTGTACTATCTTGATTCTGTCATGTGGGCGATGCAGTGCTCTTTGCTCAAGACACTTGCGATGAAACATAAGGCATCCGTCAAAAAGATGGCGAACAGGCTCAAAAGTACACATAACGGCATGTCCTGTCTTGAGGTCACAGTTCAAAGAGAAGGGAAGAAGCCATTAATCGCAAGATTTGGGGGATTGCCTCTCAAGTTCAATAAAAACGCTGTCGTAAAAGACCAAAAGCCTCAAGTATGGAATACAAGAACTGAAATCATTCAACGGCTACTCGCAGATGAGTGTGAGGTCTGCGGTAGTTCGGACAAAGTTCAAGTTCATCATGTTAGAAAATTAGCTGACCTTCGGAAGAAGTATAGAGGGAAGCGGATGCCTAGCTGGGTAAAACATATGTGTTCACGCAATCGCAAAACTATGATGGTTTGCCATCGCTGTCACACAGACATCCATGCCGGAAGACCTCTTCAATGGAAAGAGTCACTGGAAAGCCGGATGCATTGCAAGGTGCATGTCCGGTTTGGGGAGGGACACTTAGCTGGTCACTGACCTCTAGGTGTCTACTCCACACCACTGCCGATTCGTTGTTGACAGGGAACCAACGAAAACGGTTTGTTTTTTCAGAACGAAGTAGCCGTTTTCTTCACCACTGTCATCGGCAATGATAGCACATATTTTCTTGCGTGTCAAAATCAGACAAAACACTATGGTAGATTAGTGTGTTATGGATACATCCGTACTAGCTGGCGTTCGACCAAAGAAGATGCAAAACGCATTGCCCGGTGGCCAATAGGCCAGTCCGCCCACTTCGACAATCTCCTGTGCATCAGGCTCTACACTGGCCGACACGGGAATGCCAAAGTAAATTTCGTCGCCCCAGCAATTGGCACTCGCTTGGATAGGCAGCGCGTTAACAATCGCTTGGGCCGTCGGTGAGTCATTTAACGTCGCTGACATTGTGACAGTGCCAGCCGTAATTTGAATTTGTGTCATGGTCCCCTTCTCGTTGATTAGGAAAGTAGAAACCAGTATCGCAGATTGGTTATCTGTGACACTGGTAGCCAACCTGTGATACTTTCCTTTGTTCATTTTTTGCACACAATCATCAGTATGCTGATACCCAATCCGCTGCATAAGCATGAGTATATATCACATGGTCAGAGTTTGCAATCTGTGGTAAATTTTAACAGAACATCATTTTCAACCTACTTATCATAAGGAGATACATCATGAAAATTACCAATGTTGAGGCCTATCCAGTCTGGGCGGGGGGGCGTAACTTTCTCTTCGTGGTCGTTGACACCGACGAGGGCATCTACGGCGTCGGTGAGGCGGGCATCACGTCGCGCGAGTTAGCCGTCATCGGCGCTATTGAGCAGTTCAAGTCGTTGCTGATTGGGGAAAGCCCTTTCCGCACTGAACACATCTGGCAGCTACTTTTTCGCGGTGGCTTTTTCCCTGCACAGCGCATTCTCTCATCTGCTATCTCGGCCATTGACATTGCGCTTTGGGACATCAAAGGCAAAGCGCTGGGCTTACCCATCTACGACTTGATTGGCGGCAAGGTACGTGACAAGGTCGTTTGCTATCCACACAACAACGGTCATGCGCTGGAGGTGGAGCCGCTGGTTGAATCTTGTCTGCAAACCAAGGAGGAGGGGTGGAAATTTGTGCGTTGGGGGTTGCCACAAAATGGCAATATTCTGGAGCCACGTGAGGCAGTGCTGGCATCCATCAAGCAGTTCCATGCGGTGCGTGAGGCTGTTGGTGATGAGATCGAACTCTGTTTTGATGTGCATACACGGTTAGATTTGCCCGATGCTCTCTGGCTTTGTCAGGAAGTCGAGCAGCTACGCCCCTTCTTTATGGAAGACCCGCTGCGCTGTGAGAACCCCGATTCGTTCAAGACGCTCCGTCCGCGCACAACCGTCCCGCTGGCCGCTGGTGAACAGTTTAGCTCAAAGTGGGAATTCCGCCAGTTGATTGAAGAAGAGTGGATTGACTATGCGCGCATCGACATGTGTATTGCCGGTGGGTTTACGGAAACGCTCAAAATTATGGGCTGGTGCGAGACGCATTACATCAAAATTGCGCTGCATAATCCGCTCGGTCCTGTCTCATCGGCTGCCTGTCTACAGGTGAACATGGCTTGCCCCAACTTTGGTGTGCAGGAACAGCCCAAGAAAACAGGTACGGTGCTGACCGATGTGGTTCCTGTGCAACCAGAGTGGAAAGATGGATATTTGATCCCAACCGATAAGCCTGGTCTTGGCATTGAGTTTGACCGCGAAGCAGCCAAGAAACATCCTTATCAAGAACGGGAGATGCCACAGCTACGGCGGCTCGATGGCTCGTTTACAAATTGGTAGTTGACCATTTTGTGTCACCAACATTAAAATAGCATCAGTCATTTTATAATTTGCAACCTGCAACCTTGCAACCTGCAACCTTTACAAGGAGAGAACAATGTTTTTTGAACTACGTCAATATCGCGTGATGCCAGGCAAGATGGATGAATGGGTCGAATACATGGAAGGCGAGATTATTCCCTTCCAGATTTCCCAAGGCATGGTTGTCATCGGCTCGTTTGTCAGCCCAGAAGAAGATGACCTGTATGTGTGGATTCGTCGATTTGTCGATGAAGATGAGCGCAAGAAGCTCTATGCCGCTGTTTATGAAAGCGACACGTGGCTTAACGAGATGGCCCCCAAGGTGGGTGGTCTGATTGATCGCAGTAAGATTAAGGTGACGCGACTGACATCAACATCGCGTTCTGTGATTCAGTAAAGAGTGATTAATAATTAATTGATGAATTGTTGAATTTGTGAATTATTAATGTTTGTGCAGCATTAACAATTCACAAATTCAACAATTCATCAATTAACAAATTAGTTTACGACCGTACAGCACCGAAACCCCGTATACTGGTTACGAACAGCCCGACCGACTTTGCTCCGCTGCGCACACCGCGCATATAGCTTGCTCTGTGCCCACGAGCCACCTCTTGTAACGCCAATCAAGCCCTCGTTTCCACGATGGTCAGGGACTGCGCTTTGCATCACATCACCTATATCCTGTTGATAGACATAGGTACCTGACCAGCGATTGACACACCATTCAGCGACATTACCAGCCATATCCGCAACACCATAAGGGCTGTCGCCTTGGGGAGAGTTGTGGCCTCTTTTATTGGGGCCTTTGAGTTCACCCTCAATTGTGTTAACTATAGCTGTATTGGCTGCTGCTTTCCCTTCATGCCACGTATTACCCCAAGGATAGTGCCGTCCATCTGTTCCCCGTGCCGCTTTCTCCCATTGCGCCTCATTTGGTAGTTGTTTGCCTACCCATCTTGCATAGGCCATCGCCTCATACCACGTCACGCCCACGACAGGTTGCTCCTTGCCATTAAAACGCGGGTCCAGCCAAAAAGCAGGGTGTCTACGCTGGTGGTTTGCGCTATTCAGCCCACCATCATCCAAATAAACGCCAGGACCTCGCATAGGCATCCAACGGGATATTTGATAGGCTTCGGGCCAGTACGACTGATTGTCATAGCCACCATCGTCGATAAATTTGGCATACTCTGCATTGGTCACAGGATAGCGATCCATATAGCAAACTGGCAGTTCGATGGTCTGTTGGGGCTGCTCAAACTGGATAGCCTTGCGATACGCTGCATCTGTCAGGGTAGACCACGCAAAACTGGCTTTGCTCCCCATCACAAATGGACCATCAGGAATTTTTACCATATTGATTGCGGCTTCCTGTCGTAGCGTGATTAGTGCATGGAGTGCTGCATGACGTGATTCGTTATGCGTATCTGCACGATACGTTTTGGCGAGTCCGTCCACAACGAAACGGGTCGGTTTGTTGATGTCAGCCAAGATGCGAATAGACCGAGTGCGAATCGCTGGTTTGGCGTGGTGCAAATTTGCCACCATCATATTCACAGCGGCATCGCTGGTCTTGCCAATGGCAACCAGTAAAGAGTGGGCTTCATCCTGCTTCGCTTGCTCATTAGACTCTAGCTGGTTCATCATAAAACGCGCCAAAGAGATGCTCAAATCTGGGTCTTGTTGCGCAATTCTCAGGTTCATCTGCCGTGCAGCCTGCCATAGATCGGCTTCGTTGCCACTGTATACAAGTGCGTTCATTTCTTCTAAAAGTCGAAATTCATGCCCTGTCTCGGCTTGATGAGCACCATTTTGACGATGCTGGCCTGTTGATATCTGGCCTGTTGATATAACCACATTATCAGGTATATGCAATTGTTGGGGTGTTGTCATTTCATGAGAATGGTTATGAGGTGTTGTGGGCTGTCTATCAGGTTTAATTTGTTGTTGATTGTCTGTTTTACTCTGATGCGGCGTATCGCCACGCCGTGTGAATAATCGCTCTCGCCACCGCGCAAAAACGTCAGACAAAGGGGGGCAATGGACGCAGCGATGGCTGTGTGACAGCGAGCAAACTGAGCGTGATTAGGATAGCGAAACTGGTAATAAGGTTAAGAAATGTGAATAGATATTTCATTGGTTTGGCCTCTACGAATTACATCAACGTTTTTGAACAAAGGAAAGTATCGCAGGTTGGCTACCTGCGTCACAGATAACCAATCTGTGTTACTGGTTACTACTTTCCTATTCAACAGGATAATTCTAATCATTATATCACAACTTGCGCATTTATTAAAGTACAGGAATTGTTGTTTTTCATCCCTCTTTGCGCAATCCGTGTAGCCAACCTCCTGATAGTTTAAAACGTTTCTCTACCCAAAAACAGATTGGGTATCTCCACAACAATTGGCTCTTTTCCGATACAACAAAAACAGAGTTGACACATTCCTATCCTACATGTAAAATACAGGCAGAATCTTTTCTTATTACAACATTATTTTTTGTTTTTCAGAGAGTACCCTTGGCTTCCTTTTTTCTTTAGCTTACAAACCATTAGGAGGATGAACACATGCAAAAGAAGCAAACCATGCGGGCTTTGTCGCTCTTCATCATCGCTGCCCTGCTCGTTGTGTCCGGTTGTGCGCCTCGTGCAGGTGCAGGTGAAGTGGCCGAACTGGGTGGTATTGTTGTAGACATGCCTGCGCTGGTCATCGAGTATGACGCCGATGGCAACCCAAGTATCGCCAACATGCCATTAGCACAGGTCGCCGATATGGTTCAACCAGGTGCAGCCGAAGGGCTTGCAATGGACCCAGCCATGATCCAAGCCATGACTGACAACAACATCCAACACATCCAGATCAGCCTACGTGTTGATGGCTTGGACCTGATTGTCAATGGTCGCTCCATGCCATCCATTGGATGGGATGGTGAATCGCTGGCAAGCACAGGCGAACTGGCTGGTGCGATGGGTGTTGAGGTTGCGGGGTTAGACAAACTACTGCCATTGATTCGTCATTTGGGCATTGGGGCAATTGTCTCTTTCCCAATGGCGGAGGGTGCGGAAGCCATCCCAACATACATTGAGGATGAAAGCGAATCTGCCATGGCCGCCCGCGAAACGCAAGAATCTTTCTTGGCGTCTGTGGGTACACCACCACGCATCAACCTGCCTATCTTCTATGATCTTGATGGTGGCGTCACGATTGCTGACATGACCGATGCTGAGTGGACCAACCTGACGGGTGTGCCGTGGGATTCACTGCGTATGCCACCAGAGATGATTCAGTCAATGGCAGACAACGGCATTGAGCAATTGACCATTTCGACTGGTCAACCAGGCATCATGATCCACATCAATGACATGGCACTGCCACACATTAGCTGGGACGATGGCAAACTGCAACACGTCCTAGATATGGCTGACTCATTGGGCTTGTGGGACACGCTGGCTGACTCTGGCATGAATGCTGGCGAAATCATTGCGATGGTCGAAGGGTTGCTGCCAGTCATTCAGACTGCGGAAGTAAACGTAAATGTGTTCTTCCCACCATCGGGGACACTGGCTGTTGCCAACTAACCGTTTCGGGACATGAAACACACAGGGTAGTCATTAGGCTACCCTTTTTTTGTTTGCAAAAGGAGAGTTCGCATGGACGAGTGGCGTAAACAATATCCAAATTCACCGATGGAGGAACCCGCAATGGAGCAACATACGATGACAGAAAAACTCAACATCAACGGCGATCAACTATGGCAGTCCATCCACGACATGGCGCAAATCGGGGCAACATCCAAAGGCGGTGTAAAGCGCCTGGCCTTCACGGGGCTAGACCGAGTGGCACGTGACCGTTTTATCGACGACTGTATCGAACTGGGTATGGAAGTCTCTCGTGACCGTATTGGCAACATCTTTGCTGTGATGGCGGGGACACGCCCTGAATTGCCAGTGGTGATGGTGGGCAGCCATCTCGATTCACAGCCAACGGGGGGCAAGTATGATGGTCCGCTCGGTGTATTGTCTGCATTGGAGATTGCGCGCACAGTCTATGCTGCTGGACGCCGGCCGACACGCAGCCTCGAAATTGTCTCCTTTGCCAACGAGGAAGGGGCACGCTTTGCGCCACCGATGATGGGGTCGGGTGTCTTTGCGGGGAAGCTAGATTTGGAGAAGACACTGGATACAACTGACTTTGATGGCGTCACCATTCGTGAAGAACTGGGTAATGACACTACAGGGGATTACCCAGCACGCCCAGACCGTGCCATCGACGCCTATTTTGAGATACACATTGAGCAAGGCCCCATCCTTGAAGAGCTGGATATTCCCATCGGCATTGTCACGGGCGCACAGGCACAGCGCTGGTATGACGTGACCATCATCGGCATGGACTCACATGCTGGCCCCACACCCATGACACACCGCAAGGATGCACTGGTGGCAGCAGCAGAGTTGACGTTGGCTGTAGAGCAGGCCGCACTCGCCCATGCACCCGATGGACGTGGTACAGTCGGCACACTATCGCTGCAACCTTTCTCGCGCAATGTCGTCCCCGGTCGCGTTGATCTTACCATTGACACACGCCACCCCTCGGAGGACAATCTGTTGCAGATGAAACAAACATTAGAAGAGGCCGTCGCTGACATTGCCCAACGACGCCGTGTCACCATCACAATGGAGCAACTGTGGCATTCACCGCAACGTCCCTTTGCGGATGAACTGATCGACCAGCTTGACCGTTGTACGAATCAGCGAGGACTTACCAGCCACCGCATGTGGTCGGGAGCAGGACATGATGCCGTCTACATGGCGTCGATGGGTGTGCCGACGGCGATGGTCTTTGTGCCGACCAAGGATGGCATCAGCCATAATGAGAGTGAAAGTATCACCAAGGACCATGCGGTTGCAGGGTGTCAGGTGATGTGTGACGCTGTGGTGGAGCGATTGTTTCGTGAATCATAAATTACTGCTCTTGGCACCTCGTTTCCAGCTTTTATTTCAGCGGTAATGTTGTGTCATTTTAAATATTAGAGTTGTTGCAAAATAACAAGTACCACCGAGTGAATTCGGTGTCTGCTTGGATTATTCCACAAAAATAAAATACCCGTTCAATGAATATGCCCTCGTGT
>JBCCFC010000572.1:0-8475 GCA_039029935.1 Chloroflexota bacterium | reverse complement strand
GCGAGTTGCCCGGCTGCGGGATGCCTGTCACGTTCAACAGCGTCCACCAAACCCCTGCAAACCTCATAATACATATGTCCACCCATCACGCTGCTTGGATGCGATCCCTGCCATATTTTTCCTGCAACCATGCGTCAATCTCTGTCTTGATGTTCTCTAGTGATTCTTCGACAGTGGCTTGACCCAAGACGGCTGCTTGGAAGTGTGGTCCGGCGACGACTTTGCTTTCCTGCCAGAGTGTGTTGGCGTCTACACCTGCGAAGAGGGAACCACCAAAACGACTGACGTGATCAAAGGTACATTCGGCTGGCGACCAGTACTCTTTGGACTGTGTGCCGACTGGTGTTGTGCCTGCTAAATTAGCGCGGTCGCCGATCTGTTCTGGTGTAATCATGAACTTCAACCATGTAAGTGCGGCGTCAACCGCCTCACTCTGTTGGGTGATCGCCCAGCCTTGACCAGAAACCAAGCCGGCAACAGGGTCCTGTGACCCGTCCATACTACGAGCGTGACCGATGACATATTGCAAGTCTGAGTTGGCTTCCACATCCTGCACACAGGCTGCATCTTCACGACGTGCCGTTGCCTGTTCCAGTGAGAGCCAGTAGTCCGGCAATCCACCCTGTTCATCGACACTACCAATGGCATATTCCAGTGGAACCCAATCATTTTCATATTCGGTGACCCAGCGTGTCAGTGCGTCAATCGCTGGCTGCTCAGTGAAGTTGGAGTGGCTGCGGTCATCTGCATAGACCTGTCCACCCGCCTCATGCACGGTTGCCAAAAATCCACCCCAGTTAAAGGTGCTGAGATTTTCCAGATAGTATCCATTCTCTGCCGCTTTCTCGGCCAGGCCATAGAGTGAGTCCCATGTGCTAAACTCTGCTGTCGCCGGATCATAACCCAACTCAGATAGGATACCGCCGTTGTAGGCAAAACCGTTAACCTCACCTTCAATCAACGGCATATAGAGCACACCATCCAAGCTAGCGGCTTCAAGTTCCGCCGCTGTGTAGTTGCCCAAATGCTCATCGGTCAAGAAGTCATTCAGCCCCAGAATTACGCCCTTTTCGATATAGGCTGGCACAGTGTCTGTGGTGGCATCCCACATGTCCGGTGATGTCCCTGCCGCTGCTGCTGCATAGAGCTTTTCACGGCGACCACCCCAAGGCTGGACCTCGACCTCAACCGTGATATCAGGATGCGCTTCGGCAAAGCTTTCGTTTAGCGGACCATAGACAATCTCAAGATCATTCTCTGTACGTGGATAGGCCCACACTTCGATTGAGGATGAGGCCATCCCACCGCCGTCACTGTCGCCACCAGAAGGTGCGGTGGGCGCAACACAGGCAGCCAAGAATGATGTGGCTGCTACGCTGGCAGACAGTTGCAAAAAACGTCGTCGACTTAATGAAGCCATAAGAGTCTCCTTTGATATATGGTAAAAAATATGTCTTGTATTGGCTAAAGTGAAGCTGGACTAGACATAGACAAGACTAGACTGGCCGATGGGTGGGTCAATAGAGTGGTATGATTCATTATACGCTTATGTCTGATATTTTGACAAACACGTGAAAAGTGCCTTGTATACACTTGCGTCTTAGCCATTTGCTCCGGCCACTAGGCGTTTGTGTATAATGATTATCTCTTTAGGCCATTCCACAAAAATAAATACTCGCGGAGTAGGCACTCTCTAGTGCCGGATTTCTCGTGTACGACCCGCAATAGAGATTGCTAACTCCGCGTTTCTATGGGTAATTTATTTTGTGGAATGGCCTTAGTCTGTTCTGTCTATTCAGCCAGATTGTTTGGCAACAGCCCTTCTCGATTGGCAAGTTGAATCGTCGTTGCGATCTTCTGTGAAAGCTCGATTAGCTCATGCCCAATCTGAGTACGGGTCGATGGGGTGAACTGCCGAATCGACCCAATCGACCCGACACTAAACGTTACACCGATGTTGCGAATTTGAATTGGTGCGGCCACGCTTGAGACACCGACCTCAATTTCTTCGACACATTCCGCATAGCCACAGGTCAAAATTTTTGAGAATTCCTGACGAAGCTCATCTTCGGTCACTTTTGTGTGTTGCGTATATGTCTTCATCGGTCCACTCAATATCTCTTCTTGGAAGGCGTCCTCGGCAAATGCGGCAATTACTTTTGAACAGGAACAGGCGTGCATGGGGCGACTCCCCAGACCGGGATGAAAATAAGAGCGTCTTGGATCGTCTGGAATCTCAACATGGATAATCTCGACTTTCCGGTTGCGAATGCGTGAGAGGAAGACGGTTTGTCCAAACTGATTGGCGGCGTCCTTCATCAACGGGGCTGCAGCTTGGCGGACATCGACATCGGATGTACCCAGCAACGCAATGCGCAGGAGTCGATCCCCTAGCACATAGCGTGAGTTGCGCTCCTTGTCATCAAGCAGACCATGATCAGTCATTGTCTGGAGCAGTCGATAGCAGGTCGGGCGCGGCAAATTGGTCGCTTGCTGCACCTCCATCACCGATAAAGGCCGTCCAGCGGTTGCGACTGTTTCGAGCAGGGTCATCATGCGATCTAAATGCAAAGTACCATCCCTATTATGATTGGCTCACATTCAGTGAGAGTGCAAACCAATAAGTTGCCAGAGGCGAAATCATTGGTTTGCACTCTCTTTGTAACCATTCAGACCCCTGAGCCTGTCGAAGGGGGGTGGTTTCGACAGGCTCAACCGACAGGGGAGCTGAACAATTACCTCTCTTTTGATATGAGCGTTAAGATTTAAGCTTAGAGGCTTCAACACGGATAAATTCCGGCAGGTAAGCTGGTGTACAGCCTCGTGGAACGGGATCATCCTTATATAAACCAAGCCGTTCGCCTAGCGCAATACATCGCGGACGATATGCTGGGTCATAAACACCGATCTGCCCCGCTGTAAAATTCATTGCCCATTGCACCTCGGGTTCGGCATTCTCCATATCTCTTTCCAGAGAATTGAGCAAGTCGGGCGTGTTGTTGGGGGGCGTTTTTCCCGTCCAACGCAAACGGGCTTGATGATACCAAAACAAGTGACGCAGAATCGACGACGACTCATGTTCCCAACTCTCTAGCAGCGCAGTCGTTTTCTTGCTCTTCATGAGCTGATTCGCCAGCAACCAGTCTGCTATTCGTAGTCGCTGATCCATGTCATGCGTCTGCAAATCTTCGGTCAGCCCATTGATGGCGCTCTGGGTGAGGTTCTTTTTATCCATGATCAGGACCGCCAGCATACGAGCATAAAATTGGTTGCTCGCCCACAATTCCATCGCTAAATCATGGTCCTTTTTGATTTACTTCGCCATCTTCTTGATGTCACCCATCTTGATATTGTCCCCACTAAGTTGGGATACAAGGTCTTGAGCTGACGTGTAGAAAGCCATTCTGATATACTCCTCTCGCTATATATGAACAAATGCTCTGTATGGTAGTTTATCATCCTCTGTCACGGCTGTCAATCTGTAAACGAACTCCAAAAATCTCAATTCTTGGACAATTTTCTCTTTTTGCGATACAATCCCATCAAGTACGATAAAGTTTTAGAGTCCAAGCATAATCAAATACATTAAGATAGCATTCGTGTAAACTTGAACAGTACGCTGGTATTCAATATTCGGTATTTAGTATTCAGTACCAGAATACCGAACACTGCATACCGAACACTGCATACCGAAATAAAACGATCTTTGGAGAAGGAAATTTTTGCAATGACTAGCAATGGAACTCATTCATGTTGTGGCCCAGGCTATGCTTCACCTGCCGAGGCGATGAAAGCACCACGTGAGAAGTTACTCTACACAGTGGCCCTCTATGTCGGCACAGGCATCCAAAAGCCAGATTATTTGGCAACTATCGACGCCGATCCAGAAAGCCCGACCTACTCACAGGTGATCAGCCGTTTGGAGATGCCCAACATCGGCGACGAACTGCACCATACGGGCTGGAACGCTTGCTCCTCGTGCTTTGATGACGAGAGCATGGAGCGTCAGTATCTGATTCTGCCAGGGGTGCGCTCGTCAAATCTCAATATTGTTGATTGCGTCACGGATCCGTGCAACCCACGTCTACACAAGGTGATTTCGGGCGATGAGATCAAGGCAAAAGCAAATTTATCTGCCCCACACACGGTGCATTGCTTAGGCTCGGACATCATTATTTCGATGTTGGGTGATGCCAAGGGGGAAGCTCCGGGTGGCTTTCTACACCTTAACAAAGACTTCGAGATTGTTGGGCATTGGGAAAATAGTATGGGTGGTAAGAAATTTAACTATGACTTCTGGTATCAACCGCGTCACAACGTCATGGTGTCCAGCGAATGGGCAGCCCCCAACACTTTTATGCCAGGATTCGACTTGGAAGCGGTGGGCTTGCTCCGATATGGTCGCGAAATCCATTTCTGGGACTTTGAGAAAAAGGAAATTTTCAAAACCGAATATCTTGGCGAAGATGGGTTGGTTCCGCTGGAGGTGCGCTTTCACCACAATCCCGACTCGACACATGGCTTTGTGGGTGCAGCACTCTCGTCTAACATCATCCATTGGTATAAAAAAGACCAAGAATGGATCGTCGAGAAAATTATTGATGTTGAAAATGAGCGTCACCCAGAGTGGCCGATCCCGCTGCCCGGTCTAATCAGCGTCATTCTTATCTCGATGGACGACCGTTTTCTCTATCTGTGCAACTGGTTGCATGGCGATATTCGTCAATATGACATCAGCGACCCACACAACCCAGTGTTAACGGGGCAAGTGTGGATGGGTGGCCTGCTCAACAGAGCACCCATCGTGAATGGGGTCAAGGTGACGGGTGGCCCACAGATGATCCAATTGTCGCTCGATGGCAAGCGGCTGTACGTCACAACATCGCTCTTCTCAACATGGGACAATCAATTTTATCCAGAGATTCGCACCAACGGCGGCGTTATGTTGATGGTCGATTGCGACACAGAAAACGGCGGGATGGAGATCAACAGCGACTTTATTGTTGATTTTGGCAAAGAGCCAAATGGCCCGTCACGTTGTCATGAAACACGCTATCCGGGTGGCGACTGTACATCCGATATTTGGTTATAGGGGATGAGCTTGTTAGCTTGTCAGCTTGTCAGCTATCAGGCTGAAATGCTGAAATGCTGAAGTGCTGAAGTGCTGACTAGCTACATAAAGAGGCAAAAAAGCATGAATCATAAAGAAGAATATTCGGCAGAATACATTGCATCTGTCCTGAAAAACACGAAGAGCATCGCTATGGTTGGCGCAAGCCCAGACCCAACCAAATTTAGTTATGGGGTACTGCGTGTACTGCATGAGCAGGGGTTCAGAATGTATCCTGTGAATCCCAAACCAGAGGTTGAGGAAATTCGTGGCATTCCTGTCTATTCATCACTGGCTGAAATCGATGGGCCAGTTGATATGGTTGAGGTATTTCGTCGATCAGAGGCATTGTATGGGATTGCCCAAGAAGCGGTTGATATCGGGGCCAAGATTCTCTGGTCGCAGATTGGTGTGTATGATGAAAACGCGGCAAAACTGGCCGAAGACGCTGGGCTGCAGGTGGTGATGAACCGCTGTGTCAAAATTGAGCTATTTCGACCATTTTGGAAACCGCGTCTAAATCAACAAATATAATGACGGATTTAATCAAAAAATATCAGGTTATCTTCCGTAATTGGGGGCATACGCTCACTGTTGCGGAGGATGAAACTATCTATGATGCGGCGTTAGCCAAAGGCATTCAACTCCCCATCGCCTGTAACTATGGCGGGTGCATCACCTGTGCCGCCAAAATGATCTCTGGCAAAGTACGTCAGCCCAACGCCACCGCCCTCAACCGACGGCAATCAAAAGCGGGCTACATCCTGCTGTGCGTCGCCTATCCAACAGCCGATTGTGTGCTTGATGTTGGTGTCGAGTCGCACGATCAACTCTATCAAAATCCATTTGCAGGGGTAGCGAGTTAGCATTTCAGCTAGTCAGCTAGTCAGCTATCCAGAGAAATTTCAGAATACCATGTTCTTGACCATTAGCTAATTTTTCTTCTAATCGCATTGTACCAGCCGTCTCAACGGTTCCTGCAAAAAAGTACCATTATTCTTGATGAAAATCCATTCTATCGAAAGCCGCCCAATGCTACACTAGAGCAGAGAGATGGCTACGTCACTGCCCAACTTGAACGCACTGGCATTCCATCTCAATGAACTATCTGTAGTTTGCCATGCATATTGTGATGCGATGCGACGTATCCAAGTGCAGAATTATTAAAAAGGAAAACATTCATGCAAAAGCGAACAAACATGGTACACCTATCCATTGCGGTGATACTGTTGCTGTTGATAGCCACTGGCTGTATCAGCCCAGTCGAACCGACAGCAATGGACGCCTCTGAGATGCCAACTGAGACGACAACTGAGACGACAACAGAAGAGAGCAGTGATGCCGCCGATTCTGAGGAAGCTGCTGGAGACATGGGCGATGGTATGATGCGCGAGACAGGCGCAATGGTTTCTGTGCAAGAGCTTGGCGATGTTGTTGTACACAGCTATCTTGCACCAGAGCAGGTTTTTGCCAACAACACCCATATTTTTGAACTGCCTAACAGCCTGGTGCTGATTGATACGCAGTTCCTCCTGCCTATGGCAATGGATTTTCGTGCCTATGCGGATAGCTTGGGCAAGCCTATCGAGCGTGTGATTATCACACATGAACATCCCGATCACTTCTTGGGCAGCGAAGCCTTTGCCGATCTCGATATCTACGCATTGGCCGAAGTTGCTGCGGCGATTGAAGCAATTGGACAGGCCGAAATTGATGAAAAGCAGGCGGACTTTGGTGACGCCATTGCTAGCACCTTTGTTGTGCCGATGGTGCTAGAGCCGGGAACTATGGAGATTGACGGCGTGACCTTTGAGTTTGAAATGGTGAAGGATGCTGAAGCGGAATTTCAGGTAGTGACCAAGCTGCCAGATTACGGTGTCGTCTCTGTCGGCGATATCGTCTACAGCGGTGTGCATTTAATCCTGGCTGGCGCACCTCCGACTTGGACCGAGGCACTGGAGAATCTCAAGGCTGAGGGTGATGTCTACCCAATTGTATTGCCGGGTCACGGTGCGACAACCGACCCCAGCATCTACGACACAAACATTGCTTGGTTGGCTAAAGCGAGTGAGTTGATGGGTACGGCGACCTCAGCAGAGGAATTCAAAGCTGGTTTGGTAGACGCGTTCCCTGACTTGGGCTTGAGGGGTGCAATCGACTTTGTTACGCCTATGCTCTTCCCAGCGGATGATGCTGGTGCAGAGAGCGATGGAGGGGCAACGGTCAACCTGACGATTAAGAACACAATCCAAGGTGCCTTTACTGACGATGCCGAAGCACCCTATGGCAACGATACAACCATGCCGTTGACGACGGATCAAGCCGTCATCTTTGACGATGAAGTGACAGGCTTTGTCTATGACATTGAGGTTGCTGACGGTGTTATCAGCATGAGTTGGGTGAGCAACGAGAACAATGATAAGCTCGCTCGCGTGATCGAGGCCGGGACTTTCGACCGCTACTACATCGAAGTGGATGCCCCAATCATTATGGATGCTTCTGCCAACCCAGATGCGACATTGGTTCCTAACGTTACGGTTGAATCACCTACGCTTGTGATTGTCGAGGTTGGTGAGGGCATGGAAGTTGGCCCCGGTTTTGATGCACAGATTAATATTGTGACCGATTCATCAGATGCTGGTGGTACGGAATCGAATGAAGAAGCGTCTACAAGGGGCTTAATTGAAGTAATCACAGTCTCATTGGCCGATGGTGCATCAGTAGAAGATTTTCTGCCCACCAATGATGTGATTCGTGAAGAATATGCTTCACTGCAACCTGGCTACCTCGCTCGTGAAACGGCTGTAAGCGAAGAGGGTCAGGTACGGCTTGCGGTCTATTGGGAGAGCAAGGCCGATAGCGACAATTCCATCGCTGGTTTTGGCGAAGCACCAGGGCTGGAAGCCTTTATGGGCACATTAAATGCGGAGACGATGGTAATTAAGCAATATGCGCTTCGTGGCGGCTCCGATCAGGTGGAATTTCCCGGTACTGGTGCCATCGAGATGATTACCATGTCTCTGAATGATGGTGCAGATGTTGACGGATTTTTGGCCGCCAATGATGCAATCCGTGAAGAGTATGTCGTCCAGCAGCCTGGCTTTATCGCACGGCAGACGGGTGTCACTGAGGATGGTGAATGGGCCATCATCGTGCATTGGGAAAGTGCAGCGGATAGCGCAGCATCGATTGCCAAATTTGAAAGCGCACCGGGTGTAGAGAACTTTATGTCATTCATTGATATGGAGTCAATGGGCATAACGGTCTACGAGACACCATAGGTAGGAACAGGAATTTAAATAACGTGCTCGTTTACATGACTGGCAAATCTGGGCGGATACACGGAACTGTTGTGAAAGTTCCGT
>JBCCFC010000571.1:0-8475 GCA_039029935.1 Chloroflexota bacterium | reverse complement strand
TAGAACGGATCGTACCAGCAACTAAGATGAGCTTACCCGGCTGGACCATTTCTTCCATCGAGTAGACGGAGAGTTCATAGTACACATCCTCGCCAGCCACTGTTGGATCGGTATTTTGCAGTCGTAGATAGGCTGTCCCGTTGCGAGGGCTTTCAAACATAAGCCGTATACCAGGGCCAAAGCTGCCATTTTCGCTTGTCGGCAAGAGATCGCAATCCAGATAGAGTTCAAGGTCCACATCCGCCTGCGAGCGTGGTGGGACATTGACCTCGATTTCATACTCTTGACCCGCCTGTACATCAACACGTACCCAATCCACATCAGCCCCGCCATTTGCGGCGGCATGGAATGTATGCTGTTGAACCGTGCCATTGGTTGTGATTATTTTGCTGGTTGCGCAGTCATCATTGTTTTCATAGTCATCACCAACATAGGTGTCATTGCTATTTGGCGGTGTTGCAGTCGGTGTTGGGCTATTCGTTGGCGCATAGGTCGGCGTAGGCGTATCAGTTGGCTCATAGGTGGGCGTGTGAGTCGGTGTGTAAGTGGGTTCAGGCGTTCTAGTTGGTGTACGCGTAGGCGTATAAGTGGGTCTCGGTGTTCTAGTTGGTGTACGCGTAGGCGTGTAAGTGGGTCTCGGTGTAGGCGTATAGGTAGATGTGTTTGTGGGGGTTGGAGAGGTTTGGTTGCAAACATGGAAGTTGACCACATCAAAAATAGCATAGCCATAGTAAGTGGCGTTATTGCTAAACATGGCAAACCCTAGCCGGATGCGATCCTGTGCATAATCATTGGTCAGTTCGACCGTGATATGTTTCCATGTGTCGATGTATGTATATGTAATCTCATACGATTCGAGGATGTTGCCATCTGTATCGGTGATGTACATAAGCAGGACATCGTCGGTTGCTAAGTTACCATAGGTGTAAAAATCAACGACAATCGTGTCAATATCTCGAGGCATCTGCATTTCTTGCCAGAGTTCGACATGCTCCCCGACAGATAACCAGTTTGTGTGCATAGCAGCGGACCAATAGCCGCTGTACGCATCTTGATCATAATAATAGGCGTTTTCGGTTGGATAAAAATTCCAATCACCGCTATACTCAAAGCCGCCATTGTCTAAATAATCTACACAGGTATAGGTTTGTCCGGCCCGTGCAGATGCTGCGGAAATATCTGAGTGACCTTCCTCAATATTGGTCAGACTTGCCGTATCAACCGCCCCCGAAAGGTTGCGAACGGCCTTCTCCACTGTGCGTTTATTGGCTGGTTGTCCATCGACTGGATCAAACGCGTGGTTCGAAGACTGTGCATGAAGGGAATATTCCTGTTGCTGCACGTCAAGCCCAATAAAAAGCAGAGAAAAAATTACAAATATACATAGAAGTTTAAGTTGGTTTTTGAGTTGTTTGTGCATAGCCAATGTCCTGTTGTGATGAACTTTCGAGTAACGGTATCGAATAAAAAGGAGTTGATATAGAAACAGCAAAAAAGAATAATTGCAATGTGACACAATTTACAGTGTAGAAACATCACAATTATTCTTTCGCTCTTTGTGCGTGAATGTATATTATAGTGCTATCGCATAATCACAGGCAAAAAGACCATACGGCCAGGTTGCGTCTCCTCTAGTCCCGTCGGTGGTGGATTGCCGACACGAAAATCCACAGAACGCGGTCGTGCATCAAAGCCATTTTCATCTTCGGCGTAGACAACAATCCGATAGAGGCCATCCTCTTGGAAGCCTGGATAGTTGACACTATACTGCCCACCGCCATTGTCCAGCAAGCGGATGGTGTGGACATGTTCTGAATCATCATCACGGATCAGTGCCTCGCCCTCTGAGGGTGGCACATACGCCGGGTCATAGATCATGGCCCAGACATGTTCCACTCTGGAATCGTCCAGCACAATGGCCCGAATATTGCCCTGTCCATCAACCGCTTCCTCTGGTTTGATAATCCGAGAGATATAGGGCGGCCAGATATCATCGTCATCCTGCTGGCTTTCTTGGATGCCCGTGCGTAGATCAGGGCTACTCAATGTGCCAGGGAAGGAGAACCCACGCTGCGCTGCCACCAGATAGTCGCTCTCTTCATTGGCAATCCCATTGCCATTGCCATCCAACTGTGCGACTTGCTCTGGGTGTGCTGTCTCAGCCGCAATCTGCGCATCACGGAAGCTGCTAAAGAGACTTTCGTTGCGATGCAAGTTGGAGATAAAGTGGTCCGAGAAACGTGCCCCATTGGTGCTTGCCCACGCAAGGTCATCCGGTCCCGTCGAGGTGATGATGACGCGGCCAGGTTTGCTCAATGGCGAAAGGAATGTCCCAGCATAACAGGCTTCGACAACGACGTTGATGCGCAGCCCTGGATGATGCGACTCTAACTCGTTGAGCCACTCATTCATCTCCGTAGGTGTCACACTCTCACCACGCAGTTTGTCCAGATAGAAGACACCACGCCCACCGTGATCCATCATATAAATTGTCAAGGCGCGGTCTACCCCAACCTCATTTTTCGCCCATTGTGTAATGGCGGCGCGCAGGTTGCTGTTGGTTGAGGTGGCGTCCACACGATTGCTGTGTCCTCGGTCGGGGGCCAAGTAATAGATACGATCATCGGTATAGTTATGCTCGACAAAGGTGTCATAGACCTGATCGGCAACGTTATAAATATGCGGCTGCAATGGATCGTTTTGTCGGATGCTACCTGCAACCATGATCAAAATGCCTGGTCGGGTTGTCTGTCCCGATGCACGGACAGAAATGTCATATAATGCGTCTGGACCAGATATCTCTGCGTCATGGTTACGCAATTTGACATAAATTGGCCCATCGGTTGGGCTGGTAAATTTCAGGCGCACTTCTGGGCTAAAGCTATAGTCCTGCCCACCAGCGGATAGCCCCTCGCACTCCGTATAAAACTCAACTTCGACATCCGCGATAGAGTTGGGTGGGACATTGACCTCAATCTGATACTCTTCGCCACGAACGGCTTCAAAATATACCCAATCTGTATCCGGCTCAATCTCATCATCGTCCATCGCACCCTCATTGCCAATTTGGTGGAATGTATGGGTTTGAATCGTGCCGTTGGGCTGAATCAATGTGCTACCCTCACAGACATTATCGACATTATCCCCAGCTTCATAGCCATCCTCACCACGTTCACCGGGTGGCGGTGTTGGCAGTGCGGTTGGCTGCGTTGTAGGCAGTGTCGGTGGTGGTGACACATCTTCCTGTGGTGGACTGGGCGTAATTGACGTTGCCGTTGGGCTAGGCGTATTGGTAGAGGCATAGGTCGCGGTCGGTGTTGCGCTTGGCTCAGGGGTAGCAGTGGGGGGGGCATAGGTCGCTGTTGACGTGGATGTGCTGGTGGGTGCATAGGTCGCGGTTGATGTGGGTGTTGGCGTATACGTCGGTGTATAGGTCGGCAGCGATGTTTCGGTGGGTGTTGGGCTGGGCGTAGGCGTTGGTGTCAACTGTACAATGACATCAACCGGAACGCTGCTGTTGATGTTGCTGTTATTGCCCAACTGTCCCGCATGATTGGAACCCCAGCACTTGGCTGTCGTGGACCGCGTCACCGTATCTTCGATAACGGCACAGGTGTGCTCGCCACCGCCAGAAACCTGCGTGACAAATTGTTGTGACACAATTTTGGCTAAATCACCAGCAGTGGGACGCCCTTGGTGTAGATCATGGACATTGACGATGACATTGCTGGTGTCGGTTGAATTGTTACCCAATTGTCCGGCATTGTTGTTGCCCCAACAACGGAGCGCATTGCGATTGGTGAATGCACAGGTATGGTTGCTGCCAGCGATGATGCTCAAAATGCTACCATTCATGCCTGTAGTTGCAACCGGAATTTGGCGATCTTCCCATGTGTAATCACCCAACTGTCCATAGCCATTAAACCCCCAGCAGAAAACCGCACCTTCTTCGTCCAGCGCACAGGTATGGCGATATCCTGCTGTAATCGCTGTGAACATGGGGCGTTGCCCCTCTGCATCCACAACATCCACAGGTGTACTACGGTTACGGATCGTATTCTCGCCCAATTGCCCGTGCGTATTGCGTCCCCAACACTTGACATGGTTATCATAACTCAAGGCACAGCTATGTTCACCGCCAACAGCGATTTCGGCGACACCGCTGCCAAGACCGACCACGGGGACTGGCATAGTTTGTTTTTCCCCAGAGCCATCCCCCAGACGACCATTGCCATTGAACCCCCAGCAATAGACACTGCCTTCATCGGTCAAGGCACAGGTATGGTAGTCGCCTGCCCCAATCGCTGTGACACGAAGACTGGCTTCCGCATTCGTGGCATCAAATCCAAATCCGGCAACATCAACAGGTGTATGACGCTCCTCATAGCTGCCATCACCGAGTTGCCCGTCACCGTTGCCCCCCCAACATTTAACGCTGCCAATATCGGTCAAGGCACAGGTATGATAGGCCCCTGCTGTAATGTCTACAACACCATTGTACAGCCCATTGACGTCCATCGGCATATCGTGTACCCATGTCGAATTGTCACCCAACTGTCCATGCTCGTTGCTACCCCAACACATTACTTTGCCACCTGTGGTGAGCACACATGTATGCGCATTGCCTGACGCTATACGGGCAACTTCGTCCAATACCTGGATATCATCAGGCAACGTTGTTGGCGCCGGTGTATAGGTATAGGTCGCTTCGGGTGTAGCCGTGTCGGTTGGCGTCGGTGTATAGGTCGGTGAGTATGTGGGTGATGGCGTGGGTGTATAGGTATAGGTAGGGGTTCTGCTCGGTGTGTACGTGGGCGAGGGTGTATCTGTTGGATACTGTGTTTTTGTAGGAGATGGCGTTTTTGTAGGAGATGGTGTATAGGTCGGTGTATCTGTTGGCACATAGGTTGGCGACGGTGTCTTTGTAGGAGATGGTGTATAGGTTGGTGTATAGGTTGGTGTCTCAGTGGGTGTATATGTGGGTGACGGTGTGTACGTTGGGGATGGTGTATACGTTGGGGATGGCGTGTGTGTCGGTGTATCTGTTGGATAGGATGTTTTTGTAGGAGATGGTGTATAGGTTGGTGTCTCAGTAGGTGTATTTGTTGGATAAGGGGTTACTGTCGCACTCTCATAATCGGTCAATACATCTACTGGCGTATAACGGTCTGTGGTGGCATCATCCCCCAAACGGCCATAGGAATTCTCACCCCAACATTTGGCCGAGCCATCTGTAAGGACCGCACAGGTGTGCAGGTCGCCAGCAGAAATGCTGGCAACACCGGAAGATAGACCATTGACATAAACCGGTGTAAATTGGCTATCGCCGGACCCATCGCCCAACTGTCCACGATGATTGCGTCCCCAACAAAGTACGCCACCGATATCATTTAAGGCACAGGTATGGAATTGACCCGCTGCGATGGCCGTGACGCCACGTTCCAACCCATATACATCAACAGGTACATTGCTTTCCGAATAAAAGGATTCACTCTCTAACCAGCTCTCAACTGCACCCAGTTGCCCATATTGGTTATTGCCCCAACATTTAACACCGTTATTCACCAGTGCACAGGTATGATAGTCCCCCCCACCAACAATGGCAGTGACGCCGCTTTCCAGCCCAAAGACATTAACAGGGGTGTTGGTGTCAGTCCATTCACCATTGCCCAACTGTCCATGCGCGTTGTAGCCCCAGCAACGTGCGGCGCCCCATGTCATCAGTACACAGGTGTGTTTGTTGCCTGTTGCAACCGCTGCGACATAGGAGCCTAAAGAATCAACGGTGGTGGGTGTCTCGGATTGCCAAGGGCCATCAATGCCCAATTGACCATATTCATTGCTGCCCCAACAGGTGACTGTGCTTCTGCCTGTGACAGCACAGGTATGCTGCTCACCCGTTGCGATCTGTTGGACATCACCAGATATATCATAGACCGTAGTTGGCAGATCGCGATTTGAGGTAGAGGCATCACCAAGCTGACCCTCATTATTACGCCCCCAACAGTACGCTTCGCCCGCAGACCCCACCACACAGGTATGGTTGCCGCCAGACGAAATCTGTTGTGGGTTGCTCAGTTCAAGCACATCGACAGGAAGCCGTCGGGTATTGTTGGTATCATCCCCCAATTGGCCTCTGTTGTTGCGCCCCCAACATTGCGCCTTTTTGCCCGTCGTGTCATTAATCAGGGCACAGGTGTGATAGCCACCAGCACTTATCTCAACGGCCCCAGATAGCGGCCATTGGTTTGTTGCGGCTACATTATCCGCATGTGAGGCGCGACTTGATGCAGCGACTGCGACAGGTGAAACGTTTAAACTGTCGTCACACAGCAGCAGAAAACCTAAGAATAAGCAAAGAACAAAGAAACGATAAGAACTATTTCTCCATAGCATCATACAGGGTAAATCAACTAGCTTTGTCACTAGCATGTTATGCACTCCTATTGCGGTATCGTTCAAATAGAATTTGTTCGGATTGGTAAATTTTGAATAAGTGTAAAATGAGTTGGTTCATTTGTGCAAAGTTAGACCTATTTTTGAGCCTAGCGTGAGCGCATATCGTTGGTCATCCATAGATGCTGATATGAACTCTATAAACACACACAGTCTGTCTTGAGTATATAAACACGTGTTTGCACAAAAATCCCCAAAAAATTTGTGGATCATTAGATGTTGTTGGTTTGTGTAGCCTAAGTTTAGCATAATTGTGTTCGATGTAATAAATTCGTAAGTTTAAGAATTGGTCATAAACGTTGTAAAAAAAACTTGTTCCAATGAAGACAATGGGCTGCGGGGATTTTTTTGCACATCAATTTAAGAAGAATTTAAAAAAGTTTTAAATTAGAATTAACTATGAACTTATCCCAAACCTGCGGTGTCATAGGAGTAGGGGCCTCAATCACGAACATTGTGAGACTGTCTATCAGACAGTCCATAGCCAAAAAGGACGGGATAATGAAGGATACTGACGCGGCACTTGCACGGATTTTGTGGATTGGTGGTGGAACGGATGCGGGCAAAACCACCACATCCACCATCCTCGCCAAAAAGTTGGGTGTGCAGGTATACCACTTTGACCGCTCATCTTCGGTGAACATTGCGGAGGATTTAGGGCGAGCCAAGGCACCACGCATGATGGATTGGATCGAGATGACGGAGGATGAACGTTGGTTACTGCGCAGCCCAGATGTGATTGCCACGCACACGTTTGAGACATTTGTCGAGACCTTTCCACCCAAGTTGGCAGAAATTTTGGTAATGGCTCAAGAATCGGTTGTCATTGCCGAAGGGTTCGCCTTTATCCCCAGCTTGATTGAACCACTTATCACCCACATAAATCAGGCAATCTGGATGATCCCTAGCGAAACATTCCGCCAAGAATCGTTCAAACGGCGCGGCAAAGATCAATATCGTACCCGCGATGGGAGTAGTAATCCAGAAGTGGCAACCCAAAATCATTTTAACCGTGACGTACTCATGGCCGCGCAGATGCACCAAGAGGCAGAGGATCGTGGGCTTACATGGCTAACGGCGGATGGGTCACGAACACCCGATGAGATGGCGGCGGTTGTTGAAACGCATTTCAAGCCCTATCTGATGTCACTGAATTAAGCAAACCCGCTGAAAGCGGTATGGGCATCCCTGCCCGTTGTGCGTAACCATTGGGCTGTCGCACAACACCGACAAGGATGTCCATACCACTTTCACGGTAGAATCGGGGATACGTCCCATTGGGGTAGCTGGTTAATATGCAGACACATACAACTCAATCGACGGATCATCCACAAACTGATCATGAACTGATGGTACAGATTCAACAGCAGAATCGCGAGGCATTCGAGACGTTGTTTGCCCGCTATCGTCCGTTGATTCTGCGTCACATTCAGGGCATTGTGCGTAACCAAACAGCCAGCGAAGACTTACTGCAGGAGGTCTTTCTCAAGGTTTGGACACGTGCCGAGCAGTGGCATGGCGGCGATGACACAGAGATTGTTGATGCAGGGAATACTGACGGTATGCCAACACTTGCTGACGCAGACAAGTCGCATACGGTCAAACCTTGGATATACCGTATTGCCACTAACCTCTCGCTCAACCATCTGCGTTCACAGAAGCGACGCCCTCAGCAGCCATTGGACACACCGCCACGTGTCATCAGCGGCTCCGATGGCTTGACCGTTGACGAAGATTTTGTGCCTGGTTGGATGATCGATCAACGTGCGCTCCAACCAGAGGTGATGGCTGTCACCGCCGAAAAACAGCGATTGCTCCGTCAACTGGTCAACGAACTACCCGAAGACAAACAGGAGGTCTTTCGCCTTGTCTATGATCAAGAAATGGACCTACGCAGCGTCGCCAGCGAATTGGGCATCCCCGAAGGAACAGTCAAGTCAAGGTTGTACTACAGTAAACGAACCTTGGCGAAAAAGTGGAATAGTGAATAGTGAATAGTGAATAGTGAATAGTGAATAG
>JBCCFC010000570.1:0-8478 GCA_039029935.1 Chloroflexota bacterium | reverse complement strand
GACCCGACAGTTGGGCTATCATCTGACCTGTGTCACTACCCCGTGCCAAAATCGGTCCCTCGCTCGCTAGTTTTAAAATCGACTCTTTATCTCGCCCCATTGCCAAACGCAAAAAGAGTGCGCTATCGCGTTGTCGTTTCAACTCGGCCACAGACCAACGTTCGATGATGGCCTGTTTTTCATAAAAGCTGCGTTCAAGTGCATCGTCAATCTTTAATAACTCGATATAGTGGGACCAGCTCAATAAGTCAGATAGCGTCTCACTTTTTGGATAATGCACATACAACAGACGCATATAGACAAGATTGCTGCGGCTAAACCCGCGACCAAGCAACTGATTGAGGTCACTGCTCAGGTTTTCAAGCAAGGCTTTGCCATATGCAGCCCGCGCTTCGCCCTGCTGTTCATATTCAACAATATCATGCCCAATCTGCCAGTATGTCTTGATGATCTGTGTGTTGATGGACCGATATGACTGCTGACGCCCTTCTTGGTAGGCTTGTGAAATACGTCCTAACAGTGCTTGGTAATCCTCATTTGTACTTAATTCCATTGAAATCCCATCCTTTCCAAGTGTGCATAGACTTTGGCTTCCAGAGCAGTGGTCTGTGCTGTCATTGCAGAAAGGGGTGTGGCATAGCGGTCAGCAAGGGCCGTGATGCGGGTGGTCAGGGCTTGGCTCACACGATCCGTCTCGCCCTGAATGGCGGCGGCAAGGGTGGCAAACCACTTGTCATCAACCACCAACGTTTTGACATCCTCCTCGGTCAGGGTGGCGTAGTGGCGCAACGCCTGTTCATCCAAATCAGTTTCGGCTTCTTTGAGTGTGCGCTTGAGGTCAGCCTGTTGCTTGTTGAGGTCGAGCCAGTGGGTCAACACGGCCTGCTCTGCCGCGCTATCCGCACTGCCCTGCCGCTTGATCTCCTTGAGCCGCGCCGTGATGGTGGCCTTGTTGACCTTCTCTAGCTCGGCCAGCGCCCCCTCATCACCACTCTGCTCCTCGACCAATTCGGTCAACTCGGTGGTGACACGATCTAGAGTGGCTTGCAGTGCATCAATGGCCTGCTGCTCGGCGGCAAAATAGCGCGCTACCACCAACGACTTGGGGACAAGATCACAGGTCCAGCCCTTGTCCTTCTCCTTGCCCCGCCGGTCACGCTCGGTGATGCGTTGTGGCACGGCGCGCCAGCCCTCCCCCGCAATCAGATAACAGTCATCCTGCATGGTCTCGTCCCAGTAATCCATTAGGTGCTGATAGACATCATACTTGTCGATTAAGGGTTTATGCGCATAGTGTGCCAACAGGGTGTGGGCCAGCTGTGCAATCAGGGTCTTGGGTTGAACCCCCGGCGTCAACCCCTTGAGCATGACCGCTATCTCCTGTTGCCAGCGATCATAGAGTGCGTTCATCTCTGTCACAAAGGCACTGAACTCAGGGTGGGTATAGATAGCTGTCTTAATGCCCCCTGTCTTGATGCCCCCTGTCTTGATGCCCCCTGTCTCGGCGTTGCGTTCAGGGTTGATCTCAGGGTTGAGATCAACATAGCCTGTGCGATTCTCAACAAAGAGTGCATCCTTCAACGTTGGGCAGACCTGCCAATAGGCGTCAAGTGCATCCACATCTGCCAGTGGAATCCCACCCGCCAGATGCGCGCCAATGTCCTGTACCTCCTCGGCCTCTTGGCTGTCGATGTAGCGTGGCAGGTTGAGGTTAAACTCGTTGCGCTCGATTTCGGCATAGGTCACATGGCGCGCATAGCCGGGCATGGTCAGGCGATGGGTAAAGACATCGACAATCTTGTGAATGTCCTGCGCACGTAGGCGATTTTTGGGGCCGTCCTTCACAAAGCCCTTGCTGGCATCGACCATAAAAATGCCCTGTTCGGCTGGGGCCAAATGCGACTCACGCTTGTTGAGGACAATGATGCAGGCGGGGATACCCGTGCCATAAAAGAGGTTGGCGGGTAGGCCGATGATGCCCTCGATATAGCCTTTACGGATGAGGTTGCGTCGAATCTCGGCCTCGGCATTGCCCCGAAAGAGAACGCCATGCGGAAGAATACACGCCCCCTTGCCCGTGCTTTTGAGTGAACGCACGATGTGCAGCAGATAGGCGTAGTCACCCTGTTTGGATGGTGGAACCCCAAAGCCCGTAAAGCGACCATAATCGCGTGCCGCCACTGTCACGCCATCGCCCGTGTCCCCCATCCCTAACTCAGCGGGGTGCAGCCCATTGCTCCAGCGTTTGTCGCTAAAGGGCGGGTTTGCGACCACATAGTCAAAGGTCTTGAGGGCCTCGCTCTCCAAAAACTTGGGTGCGGCCAATGTATTGCCCTGCAAAATATCGGCGGTTTCGTGGTTATGCAGGATCATGTTCATGTAGGCCAAGCCACTGGTGGCGGCATCCTTCTCCTGCCCGTAAAGCGTGACATCGGTGGTCGCTTCATCGGCCACCTTGAGCAGCAGCGAGCCAGAGCCACAGGTGGGGTCATAGACGGTGGTGCGCGCCGTTGTCTGCGCCTCGCGAATGCCCATAATCTGCGCAATCACACGGCTGACCTCAGCGGGTGTATAGAACTGCCCCTTGCTCTTGCCGCTCTCGGTGGCAAAATGACGCATCAAATACTCATAGGCATCACCCAGAATATCATCGCCATCGGCGCGGTTCTTGGAGAAATCCAGTGCGGGATTCTCAAAGATGGCAATGAGATTGGTCAGCCGATCCACCATCTCCTTGCCGCTGCCCAGCTTGCTGGCGTCATTAAAGTCGGGCATACTGGCAAGCCGATTGTCGCGCGCCAACGGTGCAATCACACGCTTGTTGATCTGGTCGCCAATGTCCTTGCTGCCCTTGAGAGCCACCATATCGGCAAAGCTCGCCCCTTCTGGGATGACAATGGGGGCATAGTCATCCCCCGCATATTTATCGCTGACATACTTGATGAAGAGCATGACCAGCACATAGTCCTTGTATTGGCTGGCATCCATGCCACCACGCAACTCGTCGCAGCTTTGCCAGAGAGATGAATAGAGTTCAGATTTTTTGAGTGCCATTGTTCTATGCTACAGCGCATACCCTTTCTTCAATCCAAAAAGACAATAATCGCCCACACGCGCAAACCCCAGCGATTCATACGACTTCTGTGCGGCGACATTCTCCCTGTCGGTAAATAACACACCCAGTGATGCCCCTTCGTCACGCGCATCAAGCAGTGAGGCGGCGACGACGGCCCGGGCATAGCCACGACTACGCAGTTCCGGTGGTGTCCACACACCGCCAACCTGTACAGCTTGGGGGATGGCGGTGTTAAAGTTGGTGGTTGCCACCAGTTCGGTCACGCCATCTCCCTTGCGTTCCAACACCCATGATCGTTGTATCTGCAAATACCGTTCCACCGATTGCTGGCAATGTTCCCATACATCGGGGGTATCCTCTACACCCAAGGCTTCCATGTTATAGGCAACCCGCCAAGGGACAAGGACATCTATATCCCCCATGTTACCACGTCGTCCCTGTACCTGACCACTGGTCAGTAAATCCGGCACAATCAAGTCGTTGAGGTCTAAGCGATAAAGATATTCGGTGTAGTCCATCTGTACATTATTGGGGTGAATCCCGCCCACATCGGCAGAGAGCGAGGCAATGATGGCCTGCACTTGGTCGGCTGGGCCTACCGCGCCACGCACTTCGCGACCAGAAATACGCACGGCAGCGCGCCACAATTCATCCAAATGGACAGGGGCTTGGGGGATGAGGTTGCCATTGGCATAATGGCTGACAACGGCAGTGATTTGTGCGTCACCTTGCTCATTTGTCTCAATCGCAGCAACATAGGTTCCCTGTTGACCAATGCCCTTATCCACAAGCCCAGCGGTCTGCATATTGCCCAACAAAAACATGGATGACTCGATACGGGGCAGCAGAAATGCCTCTAGCAGTGCCTCGTCACCCGGCTCCAAAAGTCTGATTTGTGGTGCGCTCATTATTGTATTTCCTTCTCCCATCTAGATACAGTTATCACCCGTTCAGTTAGCACACCTCGTGCAGGTTAAACTCGTGAACTCAACCAGCACGAGGCGCGCTAACTGAACGAGGCATGGCTGTCATCGTTTGTTCGTGATTAACTCAAATATCCCTACAACCCCGCGCCCGCTTGCTCCAACGCCCGCCACTCTGCGGGTGAACCACCAAAGGGGAACCCTACATGCTGGCTATAGGCGGGACGGTCTAGCAATCGCGCATACCATGCTTCGACATTGGGCAGACTAGGGCGTTCGATAGGGAAGTTGAGGTAGCGGTGCAATGCTGGTCCCAGAGCAATATCACCAATAGACAGCTTGTCACCAGCGATATAGTCTTGACCGTCCAACTGCGCTTCGACGATGCCCCAAAGCGTTGCCAACTTTTCGATGGAGCTATCCATCTGTGCTTGACTGGGCGGATTCGGCACACCCACAATCATCCCGCCAAAAATAACGGTCATATCCCCAACCAAGACGGTCTGCATCCACTCCATCCACTGGTCCGCAATCGCCGTCGTCTGTGGATCACCAGCGTGAACGACGCCCTCAGCATCATGCACATTTGTCAGGTAGCGCACAATGACATTGGACTCCCACAATACCAGCCCATTATCCTGAATCACGGGGATGCGACGATTGGGGTTCATCTGCCCAAATTCGTCGGTAGCTGTTCCCCCAAACGAGCCACCAACATCAACACGCTCATAGGGCATCCCTATCTCGCCCAATGTCCACATGACCTTCTGCACATTCATTGAATTGCGTCGGCCCCATACTTTCATCATGATCTTTCTCCTTGGAAACTTAGATTACCAAACTGTCGCGTCCTGCAAACGGCGCATCTTCAACACAAACGAATCCTCGCGTAAATCGACCATATCATAGGTGATGGCTTCCCCCTGCGCCACATCTTGCTTGAGGACGGCTCCATAGGCAAGTCCCAAGGGTAGCAGGTTCTCAGCACGGGCAACCTCGGCTTTTTCACAAAGGCCGTTAACCGTGTAGCCACCACCACCGTCGAGGGTTTGGCCCTCTTCAATGTTACTCTTGGCAACGGTGATCAGTTCGGCGACAGGTGTGGGTAAACAAGCTCCTGTGGGTTGACCATAAATCACGGCTTTGGCGATGGACATGGGGGCGGTAACAGCGACGAGGTGATAGGGTCGGTAGAGCAGATAGTTATAGTAGTCACCGTTTTTGTGTCCACCCTTGTGTAGCCCATAAAAGGCCAGGTCCTCCTGCGTAAAGGGATGTTCGCTGCGTACAACGGCAAATACCCCCATTTTGAGCGGGTCGGGCAACATGGTGCGGCCATCGCTGGCAACGCTGTTGGCAAGTTCGACCACACCATGCCGACTAAGCAGGCCACCCTCTTCTTGCAGGCTAAAGAGACGTGGAATATCGGCGAGGTTGACCGATGGCTCATGCATCCCACGGACATCAGGTGGTAGACCAGCCATGTTTGCCAATGCTGTCATCTCGGTCTGTGCCTTTGTGCCGTCACGGAATGTGTTGAACATTTTGAGGTTGATGGTGCGATTCTCCAGCGTCTCCTCGCTAAAGCCAAAGCGCTCTGGCACGGTGTCGGGGATGCCTGCACGGTCATCGTCAAAGAAGACGGTTCCGCGTCCAGCGGCAACAACGTCCAAGCCCAAGGTGCGCGCCCAATCGACAATGTTCATCGTGGCTCCGGGCTGATCCCCATCGACCGCCGTGCAGACCACACCTGCGCTATCCGCCAGACGCCGTAACATGGGGCCAATTGTGACATCAGCCTCGACATTGACCATGACCAAGTGTTTGCCCGTTGTCAATGTATGATAGGCTATCTGTGCCCCCACATCGGGGATACCCGTCGCATCTACGACAACGTCAAGCTGCTCTGAATTGGCAATGTTCAGACCATCGTTGGTGACAATCGGCGTCCCTTTGCTGACGGCATCATCGACGCCATTGACAGTTTCAGCAATGGCAACCCCGCTGCCATCAATGCCATAGGTGTCATAGGCGCGTTTGGCATGGTCAGGGTTGATGTCGGCAATGGCCGAGACATTCATGCCCTTCATCTGTGAAATCTGCGCCACCAGTGCGGCCCCAAACTTCCCCACGCCAATGACGCCGACACGGATGGGGTTGCCATCTTCCTCTCGTTTTTCAAGATGTTGACTTAGCAACATAACTGTGTTCTCCTTCATATTGATGATTGATTGCTGGCTAGGTAATTGTTCAGGCACATCATTAAAAACGTGGAGATAGGCATTCTCTAATGCCGGCCTTTTTGTGTACACCCCGCACTAGAGAGTGCTCATTCCGCAATATCAATATCTGAACAAACACCTCTCTGCACATCATACCGCAATCATTTGTTTCAACGAAACCGACAGGCTTGTCATTGCACATCGACCTTGTACACCACTCGATTATCTGCTATACTGCTCTCGAATATTTGTTTGTCAGCATCTGTAAATGGACACATGCCTGAGTTTTGTTAGGTGCTGAGTTTTGTGAGGTACAATAAACAATGGAACGTGTACTTGAGCCAAGGGTGGATTCTTCTGTAGTGGGTATACCGTTAGAAAAATTTCCAGAGAGGGTGTCTACAAAAATCAATCCAAAACGAACCCCGCCCTTGCCAATCAAAAAATGGAAACGAAAGTTAACACCAGAAGAGCGTCTGCGTCAATCCATCGCACAAGAACGGCCTGCTTGGATACCTGACCACATCACAGCCGATTGGGATACAGACCCGTATGCCTATCAAACCGAGGAGGAATCAATGCCCGCGGGTTTTGTACATAACGATAGTTTAGGCGATATGCGGAGCGAGATAAAGGGGGTTGCCAAAGAGCGTGGGTGGCTTCTTTATATGGACAATTTCCTACTCTATCGTAACAAAAAAAATATTCGAAATAGAGTTGCACCCGATTTGTTGATTGTACCCTATCGCGACGACAAGTTGTTAACATCCTCCTACGATATAGAGACACAGCCACTACCCTTATGTGCCATTGAAATTGTCTCGCCATCGAGTGAGGAGAAAGATGGTGCAATCCATGCACTCTATGTCGAGTATCTCAAGATACCAACCTGTGTTGTCATTTGGCTGATTGACGGCAATGGGGATCCGTTGGAGAATCCGTCGATTGATGTGTGGCATAGACACCCAGCAACAGGACGTGCAATCGCTGCCACACCTGACGATGAAGGCAAGTATTATCTGCCAGAACTGCAATTATCGATTGGACTCAAAGATAAGTCTGTCTATTTTGTGGATGAAGTGACAGGCGAAACGTTGGCCGATGTCAGCGCGGAACGACAGATGCGCCAAGCGGCAGAGCAACAGGTAGAGCAGGAACAACGCAAGCATCATGCCGAACGGATTGCGCGTGAGGCTGCGCAGAAGCGGGCTGGGGCAGAACGGATTGAGCGTGAGGCTGCGCAGAAGCGGGCTGAACGCGAGGCACAGCGGGCTGAGGCAGAACGCCAAGAGCGTGAAGCCGCGCAAAAACGGGCTGCACAGGAGGCGCAACGGGCTGAGGCTGCTGAAGATGAAAACGCTCGCCTGCGCTCCTTGCTCCAGCAACTTGGTGTAAAGCCATAGTCATCGTTTTCATACATCGTTTTCATAGATTCAGAGGAATTAACCATAGACACTGAAAAGCCATCACTCATTTCGATACAAAAATTGACCAAGCGTTATGGGCGCAAATCAGTCCTCAAGGGCGTCGATTTACATGTGCCGGAGGGCCATATCATGGCTTTGTTGGGGGCCAACGGTGCAGGCAAAACAACGCTAATGCGCATTATTGCGGGGTTATCCAGACCCAATCGTGGTGAAGTCACGCTTGGTGGGGTCAGCTTTTCCAAAGCAGGGTATGAGCTACGTCGCTATGTGGGCATGGTCAGCCACCAACCGCTGCTCTATGATAATTTGAGCGGGGTGGAGAATTTGACATTTTTTGCCAAGATGTACAACCTGCAAGCACCCGAAGCGCGGATTGAAGCCGTCCTCCAAGCAGTCAACTTATGGCATCGACGGCGTGATATTGTGCGCACCTATAGCCGGGGCATGGTCCAACGGTTGACGATTGCACGGGCGATCTTGCACGATCCGCCCGTGTTGCTGCTGGATGAACCGGATACAGGGCTAGACCCGGCCAGCGCACAGCTACTCCACGATTTAATCCGTCAGCTTGGCACACATCAACGCGCGATCCTGTTCTCGACCCATAATTTAGATCGCGCGTTGACATGGGCAGATTCAGTAACTTTGCTGGTTGATGGTAAAATAGCCGTTCAACAAGAAACACATGGATTATCACTCACCCAACTCCATGAGTTAATGAGTATATGACTCCACTGAAAAAAGTCCGACTTCTGTAGAATTTGTTATTCGCTACCACTGGTAAGAAGTCGGACTTTTGTATCGGTTTGACCTTTTTTCAGCAGAGTCAG
>JBCCFC010000569.1:0-8485 GCA_039029935.1 Chloroflexota bacterium | reverse complement strand
TCACTAGAGAACATCAAGACAGAGATTGACGCATTGTTGCAGGAAAAATATGGATAGTTAATAGTTAATAGTTAATAGTTAATAGTTAGTATACGGAGCTACTATCTGTGTGCCTGATTTAGTTCATTCTCACTCTTCACTATTAACTGTTCACTATTAACTATTAACTAAACCGATTGGAGTTTTGGGGATGGCAGTTGCTGGAACAACGCGGGCGCGTTCATCATTCATGGATACAGTGCGTAAGGAGTGGAAACGCTCGTGGCCTTGGTATCCATTTATTGCGATCAATATTGTGGTGTTTTTGACCTTCAACCTCGTGCCTTGGCTCTCCATGTTTGGCTATAGCGTGTTGAAGACGGACCTGCTCTCGACGCGTGAGTTTGTCGGCATCAGCCATTTCGTCACGATGATAGGCGATGTCAAGCTCCACAAGGCGATGCTCAACACCTTCTGGTTCACGATTTTATACATTCCTCTGCTGGTGTTTATCTCACTGGTGGTGGCACTCCTCGTCAACCGACCCTTGCGCGGCATGAAGGCGTTTCGCTCGCTCTATTTCTTGCCCAATATTACATCGATTGCGGTACTGGCGTTGATTTTCCGTCGATTCCTCTCACCACGCGACGACGGGCCACTCAATTTTTTGATTGGGTTGGTAGGCATCCCGCCGCAAAAATGGCTCATTGATGTGACACAAGCCATGCCCAGCATTGTTGGCATCAGCCTGTGGGAAGCATTTGGCTACTTTATGGTCATCTGGCTGGCGGGATTACAGAGCATCCCCAATGAGCTTTACGATGCGGCCAAGGTCGATGGTGCCAATGGTTGGCGGCTGCATCGCTATGTCACCGTCCCCCTACTACGTCCCACCGCGGCCTTCGTCATTGTCATCTCCACGATTGGTGCGCTCCAAGTCTTTGGCTCCATCTTTATCTTGACGGGCGGCGGTCCTGTGAACTCAACCACGACTGTCGTCTATCAGATATACAGCGAAGCCTTTAACTTTGGTCGCTTTGGCTATGCATCAGCACTGTCGATTCTCTTTTTTGTCATCATATTGATTATCACCCTCATCCAAGCACGCTATCTTCGCTTTGGGGATGAGATTTATTAGGCCAGTCCGTAGAATAAGATGCTTAGTCGAACGCGGAGCTAGCAATCTCCATTGTGGGTCTTACAAGAGACATTTGGCATTAGAGAACGCCTACTCCACAGATAATTTTCGCATTAGTCAGGAGAAACGCATATGGCCGCATCAGAGGCCACGGGTTCAGTCGAAAAAACAAATGTGGTTCGAGAGACCATTATCTACCTCATCATGATCATTGTGGCGGTCACCACTGTTGGCCCTTTTCTGATCATGATATCGGTTTCACTCACAGAGAATATTCGCTTCATCACCTTTCCCATTAGCCTGATTCCAGCCCCATTTACGTTTGAGAACTTTCAGACGCTCTTTAGCCGGACCGATGCCGCCATCTGGCTCTTTAACAGCATCTATGTCGCTGTGGTCTCGACGCTGGGCGGTGTCATCACCTCTGCGATGGCGGGATATGCCTTTGCGCGTGGTAACTTTTGGGGCAAGAATGTGATTTTCACCCTCTTTTTGGGCATTTTGATGATGCCCGACACCGCATTGATTATTCCCCAATTTGTGGTCCTCTCACGTTTGGGGTTGGTCAATACGTACACAGCCTTGATTGGTCCTTGGTTTGCCTCTATCTTTGGCACATTTCTGATGCGTCAAGCCTATTTAAGCATTCCGCGTGACTATGATGACGCGGCCATCATTGATGGCGCCAACCTTTGGCAAATTTGGTGGCGTGTTTTGACACCACAAGTGACAGCCACGATGGCAACCCTGGCCGTACTCCGCTTTATGGGGAACTGGAACTCGTTCTTCTACCCCATGATTGTCACCTCCAAATCCGACATGCGCACGCTGACCGTCGGTCTGGGTACAGTCGCCCGTGCAGGCGGTGACGCTGGGCTGGACATGGCAGGGGCCGTGATTGGATTTTTGCCAACGCTGATTATCTTTGTTCTCATGCAGCGGTATATTATTGGTGGGATTTCACTGAGTGGCGTGAAGGGGTAAATGGCTGTAACTATGCAAGACGTGCAGGCAGGCGCGCTATATCGGCAAGGGATGCCATTTCCTGAACAAGTTGGAAAAGGAGATTGGACTTGACTGCGGTGTGTTTGGCTGAATCCCACAAATTGACGATCTCCTCTGGGTCTTCTGTCAAATCATAGAGTTCGCCTTCATCCAGATGCGTGTAAATGGTGAGCCGATAACGCTCTGTCACCAATGTGCGCACCGTTGCCCAAATCGGCAGCTCAAACTGGGGCGAAAACGTAACGGTCTCAACCAACACGCGCTGCCGATGGTTGTCCGTTTCGCCAGCCAGCAGTGGCAATAGGCTGCGCCCCTGTGCGCCATGATAGGGCCAGAGGTTGGCACGGTCGAGAATCGTGCGGCCAATATCGACATAGCTCGCCAGCGCATCAACCGCATCGCGGTTATAGTGCGGCAACGGGTCACACCAGATAAATGGCACTTTGACAAGCGATTGATAGTGGGCTGGCCCCTTCAGAAACAGCCCATGCTGCCCCATATAGTCGCCGTGATCGCTGGTGAAAATGATCACGGTATTGTCCGCCGCACCCGTTTCTTCCAGCTTTGCCACTAGGTCACCCACCACCTCGTCGATAAACGTAATCATGCCATAGGCGGCGGCGATGATGCGCCGTGCCTCGGCTTCACCCGCCATGAAGGGTGTACGCGGCTTGCGCTTGCCACTGACTTCATTTTCATGCACCGCGTTGAGCAGCGGGGTTTGCGTGCGCGGTGAGTCGTAGAACGAGCCGGGCAGCACAACATCGTCGGGATTATACAGGTCGTAATATTTTTCGGGTGGTGTCCAAGGAACATGTGGGTCAAGGATTGAACACCAGAGGAAAAAAGGCGTTCCGGCACGCTCGCTGGTGTGCTGCTCCAGCCAGTTCATGGTTTCATCACCGATAAATCGGGTCGGGTAATGTTCGGGGGCGAGCGCGGAGGCAAATGTCTGCGGATTGTGGTCGCTGCGTTTGACAGCATGGTTGCGCCCCGTATTTTGAGCGATGGTGGGGTCGATGGCATCGAGGAGGCGTTTGTGATGATACCCTGCTACTTCAGAATGCTGGGATGCCATAATCACATCATCGAAACCGTAGTAGGGTGTGTTGGGTTCAAAGGCGGGGTCTTGCCATTGATGGAGACGTTCCTGTTCATAGGCAGCGGACTGATATTTTTCCGCCGATTTGTCTGCATTGCATAACGCTGGTGGCGGAGCCGTTTTGCCCTCTGGAGCGACCTCCGCTTGCTGAAACGGTTCCATGTCCGTCATGTTTTGCAAATGCGATTTGCCGATCATGGCTGTCCGATACCCGGCGGCGCGCAATAGCTCAGGAAAGGTATTGCTATCCAAATCGAGCGCGACTCCGTTGCTATGGCTACCGTTCGCCGAATTCATCCGCATCGTCAGAAACGCCTGTCGATTGGGCATGCACATGGGTGTCGCCGTGTACATCCCGTTGATGCTTGTGCCGTGTGCAAACAGCTTGTCGATATTGGGCGTTTTGACAACTGTGTTGCCATGACACGCCAACTGGTCATAGCAATGCTGGTCGGTCATGATGACGAGAAAGTTTGTGTGTGGTTGTGTCATTCTATCTATCCTTCATTTGTGTAAACTTAAGCGTTGACAGGTGGGTCAGTAATCGGTACATCAGTAATCGGTACTCGTGTACTGACCTACCGAATACCGACCACCGATGTACCAGTTCACGCTTAAGTTTACACGACTTATCTACCACCCTGACGCAGAAGTGCCGGGCAGTGGACCTTCGGACCAGAAGCGGGGTGTGACCAGCGACATGTTGACGATCTGGCGCAGCACCCTGTCCTCACTCTCAAGCGACACCGCCTCCAGCGCCAAAACCAGCCGACCAGCCTTGGTCCCCTCCCAGAACCACTGACCCATCACCTCAATATCGTCGATGCGCTCTCTGTGTGTGTACGTCTCCGTATAATAGGCCGCCAAGTCCTCCACGACCAATTTGAGTAATGGGATGGGCGGTAGCCCTTTTCTTGGACTCTTGGGCTTGCCACCCTTTACGAAGACCCCTATATAGGGGGCGAGATCCGAGATTGCTAGCTCGCTTGCGCCCACCGTTGTCCGCCCGCGCAAAGCCACCGCTGCCTCATAGTCCGAACGCAACCCTTCGATCTCCGCGTGGACCTGCGCTAGCAGCGTATCCACGTCGCCGATCTCACTCACTTTCAGCACAAGATCGACTGGTAGCGCATAGCCCATGCGCCCGTCCTTTACCGGAATCGTATCGGGATAGTCCTCGATCACTGGGCCAGATGCCGCGTCAAACAGCTTGAACGCTGTGCGGATTACACTCATCTGGTATGTGGGGTCATTGGGCTTTCCCATAGGGCGTCCCATCGGGAAGTCAAGCGACAGCGCACGCGGCGGCTTGATTGCCTCGATATGCTCGCGCACGAAGCCGACCAGGACCGTCGCAAACCCCTTGGATTCAAAGATATGAGCAAGCCCGCACACGGCGCGCGTACAGAATGGTCAGACGGGCACGAGCAGAACCGTGTTGACGCCCTCCTGCTGCATCCGCTCCGCCACCTCATGGGCACCCTTCTCCATGTCAAGCGGATCGGCGGCGCCCATGAAGGTATAATGCTCATCGGCAACTGAGCCAATTTCGCCTTCCTTTGCCATCTCGTCAAGCCGGTCGAGTGGCAGAATCACGTTCACGTCCTGCTGCCAGGCGGTGCGGTCGTATTCAACCGCGACATGGGTCATGACCAAATCTCGCTCGTCTTTGCCGAAGACGCGGTAATCACGTGCGAGCCAGGAAAATGGTTTGTCGCCACGCTTAGAGACGGCTGCGGTCGAGACAATCGCGATCCGGCGCTCCTTCGCAGGCACGGGCCGCGTCCAGGCTGGTTGTTCATAGACAGGCATCTTGAGGTCCGAGATAAACCCGCGTCCCACAGCGGGCATTTCGATTATTTTAGTCATCGTCGTTATCCTTATTGTTCTGTGCTTTTTTGATAATGCATCAGTTTTGTTTTTAGCTAAAACTGAAATATCCGTTTATAGACAATGGCCGACAATCCACCATCCACCGGAATATTTGTAGCGTGAATCCAGCGGCTACCATCACCCAATAAAAATAAAACGACATCAGCGATTTCTGCGGGCATGCCGACCCGATCCATCTCGAACATCGGTGCATCTGGCGGTGTCATATCCGACAAAAAGTCAGGCAACAACGGCGTCTCTATCGGTCCTGGACTAATCGCATTCATCCGTATCCCACGCTCCGTCCGTTTTTGCCACGTGCCCACCGTCCACGCGATCACCGCCTCTTTGCTAAAAGCATAAGAGTTTGCTTTCACAATCTCATGTTCGGCACAAAACGCCTCGACATCATCACCCAGCCGCATCTCAAAGAAAATTTTATGTTTGGCGATATTTTGCGCCCACCCCAGCCCAGTCCCCGAAGCGATGTTGACAATGGATGCACCATCTGCCAGCTTGGGTTCGATGGCTTCTGTCAACGCCCGTGTGCCCAAGAAGTTGATTGTCAACACCAACGCAGGTGGCAGGGTCGGTGCAACTCCGGCAATGTTGCACAGTCCATCAATACGCTCGTCAATTTGCGCCACCGCCGCCTCGATGGAGGCCGAATCTACCAAATCAAGCGGAATATACTGGTCAACATGTTCTGTCGTTTCGTTCCTATCCAACCCTATAACCCGCGCACCTTGTGCCTGTAACATCTGCGCCGTTTCTGCCCCCAACCCGCGTGATGTGCCAGTGACGACGATAGTTTTGCCTGTAAAACTCATGGTTCAATTCCTTTTCAGTATCCTCTATGAAATTGCGGAGTAGGCACTCTCTAGTGCCGGCTGTCTCGTGTACGACCCGCACTAGAGAGTGCTAACTCCACGATTTTCAATGAGCGGCTAAATGATTATCCTATCGCACTCATACACAACCCATCCGGATCGGGAATGAGCGACCGATCTTCGGGCGACCTGCCCAAAATCTCTAACACTCTGGGGAATGTTTGCGTGCCAAAGGTCATTAAATCGTTGGTCAACTCTTCGGGACACCAATCCAAAAACATTGGCTTAAAGCCAGGACGAGACTTGATGCGATTGAACCAATCTTCCACATGGGGACGACGCCCTTCATCCCACAAACCGGACATGCCCAACATATCCAAGCGGTTCACATAGGGCGTTAAGCCAATGTCTGCCAACGAGAAGGTGTCGCCTGCCAGCCATTTGTGCTCACGCAACACGGCTTCCATTTCGCTCAGGTAATGGTCATACACTTTGACTTTGGTGTCAACGCCTGGTGTGTCGATCCCAACCAAGACCAAATCCCGCTTCCGTTGTTTCCAGGCAGCGGTCACGGACCGAGGCGGGGTGGCATTGAGAAAGTTCTCGACCCCTTCATCGCCCAAGCGCAGCACGACAAACCGATGACAGGAAACAAAGGTGACTTCGCCACAGGCAGGATGAATTTCTTTATCTAATGCGATTGTCCACAAACGCATCCGCGCCCGTTCCACTGATGTCTCTGGCACCAATGAGGGACTATCAAAGGTTTCGTCAATATATTCGCAGATGATGGTGGACTCAACGACGACTTTGCCATCGTGAACAATGGTCGGTACGACGGCTTTGGGGTTCAGTGCCAGATAGTCAGGCGTGAATTGGTCGCCCGCCAAAATATCAAGATAGTGGCTGTTCCATTCAATTCCCTTTTCTGCCAGCAAAAAGCGTACTTTGGCCGCGCAGACAGATGAGCCGTGATGGTAAAGGTCTAACATGTTTTCTCCTTCTATATGATGCTTTATTTGCCCGACCTCTGGGAGGTGTCTGTAAGTAATTAGGGTGTACTCAAGTTACTATAGACACCTCCCAGAGGTTCCTACCGTTTTAATACAGGATCCCCATGATAACACGAAACAGACCCTCAATGTCAGATGGGACACGAAAAGAATCAATATCTTTGTAAATGGTACGCTCTTTTCTGTCCAACATCCCAAAGCGCCATATATCACCAACCGTAATAGCACCGTAGAGATAGTCATCTGCATTATCAGTACGTTGATCCATCGCAATTAGCTCGACGGCAAGTTGGGTAAACCCTTTTTCCATATCCGCTTTTTTGGCTTCTGCTACCAAAAAATGATGCTTGGAGCGGACAAAATAATCAATGTTGCCTTTAAGCCATTCGCTGACATAGACAGGATATTCAATTGCTATATCGATTTCCAGATAGTCGATGAATTCAAAAATGATCGGTGCAATGAGTGCTTCTCGTCTTGCTGCTTCTGAGTTTAATGAGACATGAGGTATGCGCTTATAGAGCTTATCTTTTAAGGGCTGTAGGCTTTCCTCAAAATCCCTATGCGGTAAGTCTAGTTGCTGAAGTCGATATTGGTAGTCTAACGCTGCCAGAATATCTTTCGTTGGATATTCCATTTTAAAGTAGTCAGAAAATGTATAACTTTTGCCTTCTTGTAAAATAGGCTGAATTGATTTCGACATAACCTACCCTCTTTATTGTATACGCTAGAGTCATCCCCACGCCCAACGCTCCGGCTCAAAACTTACATGATGCCCTCACGCAGCATAAGCCCTATTTTTGTACCCAACCCATATTGATCGGGTGAGCCTTGCGCTGTTCAGTGTCTTCGCCCGTATGCTTGCCAATAAGTAAACCCAAAAAAGAAATTAGAAATAGCGGAATAAGCATTCTCTAATGCGACCTCCGGCACTAGAGAGTGCCTAACTCCACTTTTTATCTAAAAACATATTTGGGTTTACTTATGCCAACCGACATCAGACAGATGTTCAGTTGCCCAATCGACGGATTCTTGATCCGTCACCCTTGCAATGGTGTCATTCCAGCGATTGAGCCAAGCAGCCAAGCTGTTCACGGCTAAAATTTTGATGATTTGTGTCTCGGAGTAATACTGACGCAATCGTTCAAAATGTTCTGGTGTTGATGCAGTGGGTAATTGGGATGCAGCACGGACCAGATCAAGTGCCGCTCGCTCTGCGTCTGAAAATAGGTCCGAGGTTTCATATTCCCAGATGGCGCGAATTGTACCCCTCGCATCTATTCTAGCACACGTAACGGCTCCACCAAATAACCGACCAACGTTTGCATAAATTGCGCACCATCGGGACTGCTACCTGAGATTATGGAAATACCTAAGTAATTCCACAAAAGTAATTAGAAAAAGCGGAGGGAGCACTCTCTAGTGCGACCGGACCCGCACTAGAGAGTGCTCCCTCCGCTTTTTCTAATTACTTTTGTGGAATTACTTAGGTATTTCCATAATCTCAGGTAGCAGTCCCGATGGTGCGCAATTTATGCAAACGTTG
>JBCCFC010000568.1:0-8485 GCA_039029935.1 Chloroflexota bacterium | reverse complement strand
CTTCCCCTTTTCAATGGATAAAAATTGCTGATGCCTTCTCTCATTTATATGTCATCATCCATTTTTTGTCCATTTTTCTCTCAACCCAAAAGTTCATTTCTTACCCGTTCAAAGTATACGCTGTCGTCTTTTCAGCCGTTGTTTGAGGAACCAAATCATCGTTCATCATTTCCACTCACGCCAATTCTGTAACCAACGAAATAAGCCTCATGGGGTTGCAAACCCCATGCTAATACAGGAAACCTGTTAAAACAGGTTGTGTCCAATGCACAATAGTATACTTCAGGATTCGGTGGCTCTCGTTGTTTTTCAACAACACTATCGTTATTCGACCGCAAACTCTGTATAGGGCCGCATCATAGGCGATTTAAAGCCCAGCACAATATGGTCATTGGGCACACCATGCTCAAGAAAATACGTGGCAATGCCTTCCTCGGTCATATCCTCTTCGATCCAAATTTTGTCATTGTGTAGCGCAACATGCAGTTGGATGTACTTGATACGTCTCGTATTCTGCCAACCAATTTTGCGCACCATATACTGGCTGTGCTCATCATCAAAGAGCAAGGCCACTTTGTAATGGGGATTGGGTCTTTTTGTGATTTTTGCCGAATAGGCTGTGAGGGCTTCTCTTATTAATTTTTGATACTTTTCTGTTTGAGCCATTTTATCACCTGCTTATTTTCAAGATCGACAACCAACAAATTTAGTTTGTATTTTTGAATCACTTCATTTGTTGCTTCTCGAACAAAATAGTCTAAATAAACTTCACTGCCAATACCAAGATACAGTTCATAGTCCATATCTAGAGATTCCATAATGGTATAGTAAAGTTCATATTGACCAAGGGCTTGTTGTAAATCACGCATGAATGAACGTCCAATAAATGACTTCACTTCGACAATAATTTTCTGATCACCTTTTTCAATCAGAATTGGTTTGCGTTCAGCAACAATGTCAACATAGATTTCGAGTTCTTTATATGAAATATTAAATTCTTCTTCAAGTATTTTCCAGCCATCATTATCCAATGCTTTGACAACCATGTCATGAATAAGATCTTTTGCCATATCACCTCTTTATCCTATCGCAATTTCCAATCACGCTAATTCAGCATCCACTGACACTTCGAGTTCAAAATCAGCAACTTGCTCTTTGTTGACCAGATGTGGGCTTGTTACCCGAAGCGGTGTGTTTTGCACATGTGAACCGACAAGCAATGTCTGAGATGGAGTGTTGAGTATTTGTACAGCAGCCAGTTCTTCCTCAATTTCCTCCGGTGTATAGTCAATATAATTAATCTGCTTTTGACGTAGAAGATCAAAAAATTGAATTTTGGTGATAGCGAGCAACTGTGCCGCCTTCCCTGCTGAAACATGTCCGCCTGTAAACAATTCAATCACCAGCCATTCGGTTAACGATTTTTGCACATCAATCTGGGAGAACCCGTAGCTTAAAATCGCTTGCGGGACACTCACTTCAAATGTTGATAGTTGCATACCTCCTCCTTGATGCTAATTAAATTAGGCCACGCGGCTAAACAAATATAGTCACATCGTTATCATAGCGTCACCAGCAAACACATGTCAAACTAACTATCTCACAGACATGCCTCCAAACCGCCACCATTCACGGCTCACTATTCTGGTACGGCCCAGATACGCACCGTGCCATCTTCGCTGCCAGAGACGATGCTGCTACCAGCAGGACTGAAAGCCACCGACAATACTGGATCCGTGTGGCCGTCGAATTGGGTAAGTTGAGTGCCAATGCCAGCATCCCATATTCGTACCGTTTTATCCATACTGCCAGAAACGATACGTTCTCCATCTGGACTGAATGCCACTGACAAGACTGAATCCGTGTGACCATTGAGTTGGGCGATTTGAGAACCAGAGTTAACGTCCCAAATACGCACCGTGCTATCTTCACTACCAGAAATGATGCGCTCACCATCTGGACTGTAGGCCACCGAGAAAACTCTCTTTGTGTGACCGTTGAGTTGGGCGACTTGGTTGCCTGTGATGGCATCCCAGATACGCACTGTACCATCCATACTCCCAGAGACGATGCGTTCCCCAACAGAGCTAAATGCTACGGACTTTACCAATGAAGTGTGACCGTCGAGTTGCGCTAATTGAGTCCCTTCTTTGATATCCCAGATGCGTACCGTTTTATCTTCACTACCAGAGATGGTGCGTTCCCCATCAGGACCGAACGCCACCGACCAAACAGGTGCAGTGTGGCCGTTGAGTTGGGCGACTTGGTTGCCTGTGATGGCATCCCAGATACGCACTGTACCATCCTTACTCCCAGAGATGATGCGTTCCCCATCAGGACTATACGCCACCGACCTTACCCACGAAATGTGACCGTCGAGTTGCACCAACTGAGTGCCAGTGTTGGTATCCCAGATGCGTACCGCTCTATCCCAACCACCAGAGATGATGCGTTCGCCATCAGAACTGAACTCCACTGACCAAACAGGGGGCATATGACCACCGAGTTGGGTGAGTTGAGTACCAGTGATGGCGTCCCAGATACGCACCGTGCCATCATCACTGCCGGAGGCGATGTGCTCACCATCTGGACTGTATGCTACTGGTCTTACCCATGAAGTGTGACCGTCGAGTTGGGTGAGTTGAGTACCATCTTTGGTGTCCCAGATGCGCACCGTGCTATCCCAACTTCCGGAGACGATGCGTTCGCCATCTGGGCTGAATGCCACCGAGAAAACTCTCTCCGTGTGACCGTCAAGTTGGGTGAGTTGAGTACCTGTGTCAGCGTCCCAGATGCGTACTGTTTTATCATGACTGCCAGAGACGATGCGTTTCCCATTTGGACTGAACGCCACCGACCTTACCAATGAAGTGTGTCCGTCAAGTTGATCGAGTTTCTCGCCAGAGTTGGCATCCCAGATATGTATTGTACTATCATCACTACCGGAGACAATGCGTTTCCCATCTGGACTAAACGCCACTGACCAAACCCATGAAGTATGGCCGTCAAGTTGTCTCAGTTGAGTACCAGCGTTGGCATCCCAGATACGCACCGTATTATCATCACTACCGGAGACAATGCGTTTCCCATCTGGACTAAACGCCACTGACCAAACTCTGTCTGTGTGACCATCGAGTTGTGCCAATTGATAGCCAGAGTTGGCATCCCAGATACGCACTGTGCGATCTGTACTGCCAAAGACGATGCGTTCTCCATCTGGACTGAAAGCCACTGACCAAACAGGAGCCGCGTGAGGCAAAAGTTGCCCTTGATCATATCCAGTTGAACGTTGCCTATCTACGTGATAAAGCCATACACCCAATGGTCCAGCAATAGCCAAGCGTTGACCATCGGGGGCATAGACAATTTGCCATCCCCTACCTCGTCCAATACGCATCAATTCATTAGGAGCGAGGTCTACGAGTTCGGTAATGTTGTAGGCAAGATTAGGGTCATAGGGGACTGGTGTTGGCGTAAAGGTCAATGTGGGTGTCAGTGTTTCAGTGGGCGTCTTCGTGGTTGTTGATGTTGGCACTTTTGTAGGCATTTTTGTTGTTGTGGCAGTATTTGTTGGTGTAAAGGTTGGAGGCACAGGTGTATCTGTTGATGTAGGCGGGATAGGTGTACTTGTTGGCGTAAGAGTAGACGGGATAGTTGTCTCCGTCGGTGTGTTTGTAGGTGTAAAAGTTGGGGGAACAGGAATTTTTATTGGCGTATTTATAGGTGTGAATGTTGGAGGAACAGGTGTAGCAGTGGGTGGAACAGGGGTATTTGATGCGGTTGGTGTTAACGTGGGTACAAGAGCAATCTTAGTAGGGCTCACAGATTCTTCCACTGTTATCCAAGTTCCACTATGCCACAGATGGCGCGCACCCATATAATCCCACAGTACGACACGAAAGACAACATCATCAGGATGCACTTCCAACTGCTCTAATGGCACACGCATTTCAATGGGCATCGCATGAGTCAACAAATCATCGGTTGTAAAGTCACGATGCAGAACGATTTGCCCTCTGTCCGTCTGTTGCAGGTTACTATCTGGATTACTCAGCGGCTCATATGTTTCGGCATCAAAGGGGTACAGCAGCAAACGTCCTCGACCACCTACATAATCTATCGCATGAAGGTTCAGCCGAAACAAAACGCTTTCATTCCCATCTGCATCTATCGACGTTGTAGCAGATACATTCTCTGCCCACACCAGCGGCGGCTTGGGGTCCCACACAAAATTCTGAAAGGCATCAATGCTACGAACCAACCCTGCTTGTTCAGAAAGTCCTTGGCTTCTCTGCAAAACTGAATTTGCCATGACAAAGCCAGCCACAACATAGCGATCTTGCTCACCATTATCGCCCGCTTCAATCACAAGCACAGGGCCACCGCTGTAACCAGAGAGTAGCTCCTCTACCTTGATGATTGACCGCCCTTCCAAAAATCCACGTATCTGATCATCGGTATAGTAAATCGTCTCACCACCGACGGCTGGATATCCCCAAATCTCAATCGGTGTTTTCACGTCAATTTGCGTCATTGTCTCTTTGGATGCTAACGGTATATAGGGCAGTGGCGTATCAATTTCACCCAGTTTGATCGGTTTGTTGGTTTCCGCCTCAGCCACAATCTGCAAGAGAGCCAAATCTGCATCCAAGTTTTCTGCATAGGTTAAACGCCGCGCCCGATAGCGCGCCTTGGGGACATCACTGGAACGTTCAATCATCTCAATCATAAACTCATCACGTGCAGGTGACGTGCGGTCATTCTGATTGGTCAACGTGACATGGTTGGCGGTCAGAATAATCCCATGTGGGTGGATAATGACACCACTGCCCAAGTTCTCGTTACAGCCATAGAGATTACAGCCACGAATACGTACAGTGGCGCGCAGGACATTGGTGATATCCGGTTCGGCTTGGCTGTGGAGGGTGGTGGTGCTGTGGCTAGTAAGCAGAAGGATGAGCGCAAGGACAACAAATCGTACAACAGCCATTGTCACAGTACGTAGGTGAGGTTTACGCTGACATACACGGTCGGTGCTAGAAAAAGACGATCCCGCAACGGGTCCTGTATTTGCGTCCAGCCTCATTGGATGAGGCGCACTGTTGACTAGCCCTGCGGTTTTAACCCTGGGCGGGTTGTACTCAATGTTTGATCTGCCCATCAGTCTTCCTCCATCATTTTCTGCACACCAAGCGGTACAGGCACAGCCACAAAATCACCTGCAGTCAGTGGTTGGGTGGTGATCATGTCAGGGTTGATGGCACTCAGTTCGATGATATTCAACCCCATCTCATCAGCAATACTGGCGAGCGTTTCGCCCTCGCTTGCATAATGCACAATCGGAATGATGACCAACGTCCCTATCGACACCTCCTCTTCCAAGTGTGGATTGGTGCGTTGCAACTGCGCCAGCGGTACGCCAAGTTCCCGCGCCAACGACACAAGCGTGATATTGGCCTGCGTGATGAGGATATCTGGCGGGCGGTCAAATGGCGAGAGGCTGACGCGATCCAGTTCAGTCGGTTCCTCTTCAATGGCGGGTGGCGGCGGCTCAGTCTCTGTTTGATTTTCGCTGTCAATTGGTGCCGCATCACTCGGCGTGGATGTGGTATTCCCTCCAGGGCTACACGCGGTGAAAAGCAGCAGTGCTATCCACAGTAGGCATAGGTGAGCATAAGATTTTGTGTGTTGCAACGCATGAAGATGGTGCATCGGTCTAAATATCCTTTTGGACGGAACAAATTATTGGTTTGGACCTGTTGGTCTGTGGCAGTATCTTACCCAAAAAGCGGTCAAATGCCAAATCAAACCGAAATGCTACCCAACGCTATCTGTTGTGAAAATTGACGCAATGCACCAGATATAGTATCGTTTTCACATGAAACCAACCGTCCACATTGAAGCCCGAGGGAGCGGCTAGTGTACTTGAAAGGAAAAATATGATGAATCAAACCACAATCAGTCAAACCGTGATTAATCAAACGACATCGAGTCCAACCGCAATCAGCCAAAACGGTCATACACCGAAAATTGACCCATCGTCAGGTGTGCTGGACGAGTTGTCCCAAATTGCTAGTACACAGGATCATCGCGCCTACCGACGACTCATTGACAAAGTTGATTGGGACATGGCATCCGCAGAGGAACTGGACAAGGGGATAAGCGTGATGCTCGGCTTTGTTGATACGCGTCGATCTAAAGTACTGGCGGAGATGGGGCTGGAAAAATATCCAGACTATGAAGTCTTTACACGGATTCAGCCAATATTCAATCCGCGTCCTGCACGTGTTGCTAAACTACGAGAAAAAACGCCAAAACCACGATATTTCCTAAAAAATTCAATGGAGTGGATTATTGAAAATCAAGACGAGTACGAAGTGGGGCATTGGTTGGCCGTTAATAATGGTGTCCTTGTGGCCGACTCACCAAGCTGCCATGAACTTAGCCAAATGCTTGATACAATGCGTACAGAGAATAACCCACTTACAGACCATATATTGGTACATCAAATCATTTAGGGAATCAAAATTATGTTTAATCCATTGGCCTCGGATTTATTTCTACAAGGTGTCACAACATATTCTGATCATTATCAAAATGGAACGAAGGATAAGGGATGTCAAAACATCGTCAAGATGCACTTAACTACATTGACCAAAATCTGAATGTCAGCGTCCTCATCATTGGTGCGGGCATCAACGGCATTGGCACGTTCCGCGATCTTGCCCTACAGGGTGTGGATGTGCTGATGGTAGACAAGGGTGATTTCTGTTCGGGGACCAGTGCCGCTTCGTCGCACATGGTGCATGGGGGTGTGCGTTATCTGGAAAATGGCGAATTCCGACTGGTGCGCGAGGCTGTGCAGGAGCGTAATCGGCTGATCCAAAATGCGCCGCACTATGTACAACCGCTGGCGACGACGATTCCGATTTTTCAGTGGTTTTCGGGCTTTTTGAATGCACCGCTCAAATTTTTGGGATTATTGGATAAACCATCCGAGCGCGGCGGCATCATCATCAAAATTGGGCTGATGCTCTATGACGCTTACACACGAAGCCAGTCGGATTCACTACACACACGCGTCCCAAACCATCGCTTCAGTCTGCGCAAGACATCGTTGGCGCAATATCCACAACTCAATAAGGACATTGTCGCTACCGCCACCTATTTTGATGCTGCCATGCACTCGCCTGAACGGATTGGCATGGAGCTGGTGTTGGATGCGGAGGGGGCATCGTCACAGGCACATGCCATCAACTACATGTCAGCGGTTGCAGCGGGAGATAATAGTGTGACGTTACGGGATGAGTTGACGGGTGAGACATACACTATTTATCCACAGCTGGTCATCAACGCGGCCGGGCCTTGGATTGACCTCGCCAACCAATCGTTGGGGCAACAGACCAAATTTATTGGCGGGACCAAAGGCTCGCATCTGGTACTAGACCATCCCGAATTGCGCCAGAGCATTGACGAGAATGAGTTTTTCTTTGAGAATGAAGACGGACGTATCGTGTTGATCTACCCGCTCAAGGATAAAGTGCTGGTCGGGACGTCGGATATTCGTGTAGATTCACCGGAGGATATCCGCTGCACGGACGAGGAGATTGACTACTTTCTGAGTATGATTGACCGTGTTTTCCCTGACATCCATGTAGACCGCTCGCACATTGTCTATCAATTTTCAGGGGTGCGCCCATTGCCATCCAGTGATGCCAACACAGCAGGCCAAATCAGTCGTGATCACAGCATTCGTGTGATTGAGCCGGACGACACGCACAGCTATCCAATTTTTAATTTGATTGGTGGCAAGTGGACCACGTTTAGAGCCTTTTCCGAGCAGACCGCTGACAAAGCCCTTGAACATTTAGAGCAACCACGTCTCTATATCACACGCAATATGCCGATTGGTGGTGGTGATCGCTACCCAGTGAGTGATGGCGAAAAAGCACAGTGGATTGCCAATGTCGCTGAGGATACCGAGCTTGCTCCGGCCATGATTGAAATACTATTTGACCGTTATGGAACACGGGCGCGTGCAGTTGCGCAGTATATGGCCGACAGTGCGGATGAAAATGACCTTGCGTCACTCCAACACCAGCCCGACTATTTTCGTGGCGAGATTCGCTTTTTGGCACAGCATGAAAAGGTGACGCATTTGGATGACTTGATTCTGCGACGTACGCTGCTGGGGATGCTGGGACACGCGTCTGCGGCGTTGAGCGAAGAGGTTGGAGCGATTGTGGGGGATACGCTCAAGTGGTCAGCGGAGACACAGGCGGCAGAGATTGAACGGTTTCGTGGGCTGTTGGCCGAGAAGCATGGTGTTACTTGGGTAGATTAGGGAAATAATCACACGTACTGCTCTGAAAGTAGCATGGATATCCGTGTCGGGCTGTCGCCCGATGCTCAGGTAGTCAACCTGAGATACTTTGTCTGTGTCGGGCTGTCGCCCGATGCTCAGGTAGCCAACCTGAGATACTTT
>JBCCFC010000567.1:0-8527 GCA_039029935.1 Chloroflexota bacterium | reverse complement strand
TAAGCCAGTAACACAGACTGATTGTCTGTGACGCAGGTAGCCAACCTGCGATACTATCCTTTGTCCTTGAATAGGAAAGTATAAGCCAGTAACACAGACTGATTGTCTGTGACGCAGGTAGCCAACCTGCGATACTATCCTTTGTCCTTATGGAACGGCCTAATAAACCGAAGCCCGATCTTTCTTTTCCAATTTGCGCATTGCTCGCTCTTCAGCACGGCGCTCTGTGGGCAGGACACAGAATTCGTTGGCCCCAAACTCATTGCCCCCCAAATCCGCATAGACAGTGCGACGAAGATATTCGGTCAAATCACCCCGCCGCTTGATGTTGGCAACCTGCTCATAGGGAATGGGATCGCCGATGATGGCCTGCATCGTGTCGCCCTTGCGCTTATTGACTTCATGCATGATTAACGCCAGCCGCAGTGTGTCGCTCACTTGGCTAATCATTTGAAAGAGACGGCTGTTTTGCCCGGGAAAATAAATTGGGACAACGGTTGCTTTTGACCCTTGAACCAATTTGGCGACAAACGTTTTCCACTCTAAATCTGTGACAGGGCCAAAGGGACCAATAGAGGTAGAAATACCACCAGCAGGGAAAATGACAACCGCACCACCGTCCTTTAACGTGGCAATGGCCTGTTTCTTTGTGTCAATGTTAATCAACGTCGCTTCCTTGGTTTCGCTAAAATCAATCGGTAACAGATAGGAACGAATGCGTTCTTCCCGACAAAGGCTGCGGTGGATCAGAATCTTAAAATGGTCACGGGCAAGTGAGGCGATATTGCAGATTGCAATGCCATCCAACACACCAAAAGGGTGATTGGCGACAAAAACAACGGGACCTTCAGCAGGAATCTTTGCCAGTTGCTCGCGATCATATGAGAGTCCAATCTCCAATTGACCCAACGCATGATTCCAAAACGTACCATCATCCAGCCTTGTGCTTAAGTCCATATATGCCTGTGTAAAGCGGCGTTTCCCTGTCAAACGTTCAATCGAACGGATTGTCACTTTTTTTGCCCAAGGATCGGTCGATTGTGCATAGGAGAGCTTATCGGCTGTTTCTTTAAACTCTTCTCTCTGTTTCAAATCTTGCTGTCTCAAATTTCGTATCATAATCAAAAAAAATACCTTATCCAATGGGCTTCTGTTGTTGATAGCCCGAGGACTCGTTGCCAGACATGCGTGATGTCTGGTAATGAAGCCCAAACCATAAAATTTCACTGAATATTAAAACGCATTTGCAACAAAAAAGTAGCGAACAATCCGATGATTTGCATTGGTCTTGAGTTACGGTTTACCGGATGGCTTTTATTGAATGCTACTTAAACAAATTTTATTGGATAGCATGATATAAACCTTCGAGTATATCTATGCTAGAAATCGAAAAAAGCGTTTATATTACGCTATTATTTAATATATTGAAAATTGCATGTCTAACAAATCTACTGTACCGTACACTAAAGTTGACAATTGCAGAATCACAGATTATACTAAAACTATTGTGGGAACTTGCCATAAGCGATATGCGTTCGACATTGAGAAATGACCACTGAGCCAGCCAGTCCACTAGTTAAAATCAATTGTAATCAATCATGTTATTTGAAGACCTGCGCAAAGCGTCCATAAATGATGAGAATCTATTCAATTCGTGCTGGACACAGCCCAAAGGTCTCGATCAAATAGATAGCAATAGGAAACAATCACTATGTATGGTTTGGTGAACAGAGGGGTTGAGGAACTGGTCTGTAGCAACTTTGGGGATGAGACATGGCGGCGAATTAAGGAAAAAGCGCAGATTGAGGATGAGTTGTTTATTAGCATGGAGCAGTATGACGACAGCGTCACCTACGCGCTAGTGGAAGCGGCCAGTGAAGTTTTGGCACTTCCGGCTGAAACGATTTTAGAGACATTTGGTCGCTATTGGATATTGTATACGGGCAAAGAGGGTTATGGGCATCTGTTAAATACGACGGGCAATACATTCGAGGGATTTTTGGGTGATCTGGACCAGATGCACACAAGGGTAAGCCTCATTTATCCCAATTTGCAGCCACCTAGTTTTCGCTGTACAGACATCACGAAACAGGGTCTCAATCTGCACTACTATTCGCATCGTACTGGACTCAGCCATTTGGTCATTGGGCTGTTACAGGGGTTGGGTGAACTGTTTGAAACAGCGGTTGAGGTGAGGCACATACAGCGATGCATTGACGGAGCCGACCACGATATCTTTCAACTACGCTATCCATGACAAGGGACTTAGCACATGAGCGATACTCAGGATAGTTTGCAGAACACACAAGAATTTGAACCAACACAGAAATCTGTGCCAATACAGGAGTCTGTGCCAATATATGGGCTACCGCCCAGTGAATTTTGCACAGCTTTTCCATTCCACCTCATCATCAATGCACGGTTAGACATTGTGCAGGCGGGAGACGTAATTAAGCGGCTGTATCCTCACATCATTGGGCAAAAACTTGACGCCTACTTTCGAAGTCGTCGCCCGGCAACCTCGCTTGATTTTACCACATTGCAGTCTAGCCCCGATAACATGTTTCTCCTCGAGTCGATCCATGACAGCCTGTCTTTGCGTGGGCAAATGCTTTACATTGCGCAATCTCAAACGGTTGCCTATCTGTGTACACCTTGGGTGACAGACATTGCCGATATGACGCAGATTGGGTTCCATATCAACGATTTTGCCGTGCATGATTCAGTCAGCGATTATTTGATGTTGCTGCAATCGCAGAAGATGACCATCAATGAGACCAAGCAACTGACGCAAAAGCTCATGGAGCGGCAAAAAGAGCTACGCACCGCCAACCAGCAGTTACAACGTGAAATCGAAGAACGGATGCGCATTGAGCAAGCCTTGGCCGAATCGCGCAACGAAGCACTCCACGCCTCGCAAGTCAAGTCTAATTTTTTGGCAACCATGAGCCATGAAATTCGCACTCCCATGAATGGCATTTTGGGCATGGGGCGTCTTCTCATCGACACCGACCTCAACGCCGAGCAGTATGACTATGCCAGCGTCATCTATCAGGAAGCCAACACACTTTTGGAACTGATCAACAATATATTGGACCTTTCCAAGATTGAAGCTGACAAAATTGTGCTGGAAAAGGTTGTCTTTTCGCTTGATGGGTTAATCGGTCATGTGACCAAGTTGTTAACGCCCTTGGCCGAGAAAAAAGGCTTGGTTCTACGCACACAACAAGCCCCCAATATGCTTTCACACATCGTTGGCGATGAAATTCGTCTGCGGCAAATTTTGGTCAATCTGGTCAATAATGCCATCAAGTTTACCGATTCAGGTGAGGTAATACTGACAATCTCACAAGAGATGACGCCGCCAGTCGAATTAGCATCATTGACGGAGCAAATACATGCAAATCGGATACGCCTACTCAAAATTTGTGTGCGTGATACGGGCATTGGGATGTCAGATGAGATTCTAGGGCGATTGTTTACCGCCTTTACACAGGCAGACACCTCAACGACGCGCAAATATGGTGGCACAGGGTTGGGGTTATCCATTAGCAAGGGGTTGGTCGATCTCATGGGCGGCTATATTCGCGTGGAAAGCGTCGTGCGGCAAGGATCGACCTTCACGGTTTTTCTGCCCTGTGTGGAACCTAGCGACGAAGTATACATCACGGCCAGCCCTGAGCCAACAATCACCACGACGCCGTTTTATGCACAACCAACAGACAACCCCGAGTATACAAACACAGGGCACACAAACACAGGGTACACAAATACAGGTCACACAACGTCTCTCATTCTTGTGGCCGAGGACAATCTGATCAATCAACGAGTCATAGCGGCCTATCTGCGAAGACTTGGCTATCAAGCCTCGTTTGTCGAGAATGGCCTGAAAGCGATTGAGGCCGTTTCACACAGTCATCACCACTATAGGCTGCTCTTTATGGATTGGCAGATGCCGGAGATGGATGGCATTGAGGCCACCAAAACGATCCGCCGCATGGAGCATGACACAGGGAGACATATGCCCATTATCGGCATGACGGCCAACGCCATGAAGGGGGATCGTGAACAATGTCTTGCTGCGGGGATGGATGATTACCTGACCAAGCCGATTCGGCTGGATGAGCTACGGCGTGTGTTGATGGATTATATTCCCCCGCCTCTCCGTAATAAACTAAATTGACAAATAGAATCGTATATGCAATGATGTAGTCAAATTCAAAACACGGATTTTACTATTCAAAAACCAACCATATCCGCGTTTTTTTTATGCGGATACAGTTGGGAAGGTCAACATGCATATATCTTATGGAACAAGCAACCTTTTTACACAATATCTCACAGGCATTTGCGGGCTTCAGCTTCGTGCAGACCATCGCCACCAGCCTCATCGACCAGACTTTGGCAATGGGTACGGGCATCATTGGGGCGGAATTGGCTGAGCGGTTTAGCAGCTTACGCGGACAACAAGAACTCAATCAGCAGCTTGGTCTGGCCTTGGAACGGGCTGCAGAACGCTGGGCATTGGATCACCCCGACCGTAATCTGGTGTTGGCGGTGTCCCAAAGCACCACGCTGATCACACCCTCGGTACATGACGCCATTGTTGACTTCACCCAGCATCCCTTTTCCGACCACGCCAAAGAGCGGCTGACCCAAAGTTGGCGCGAGGTCTTGCCACGCAATTTTGATGAGCGACGTCTGGCAGAGGGCACGACAAGGCTAGTCACGATTCTGCGTGAGGAGTTTACGGGTGTGCCTGTCCTGCGCGAGGCGTTGCAGGTGTGGGCAGCGATGGAGACAGCGCGCAATACACAGGATGCCGCGTACAACACCGATGCCATCAACCACAAGCTGGACGCGCTGATTCACCTCATCGAAGCTCCTTCACCAACTGAGGCCACACGCACCCACTACCTCAACTGGGTCATCGACCAGCATCGTTACCTGGACCCACGCGGGACCATGCAGACTGTGCGCCAAGTACAGGTACTGTTGCAGGAGGTCTATGTCTCGTTGATGGCCGAGCCAGAGCAAACGTTGGATGTGCGTGACCGTCGCCTCTTTGAGCATGAACTAGAGGCAATGCTGGCTGAGGATGGGCTACGTGAAGAAGAGATTGAGGACCGCCGTGAGAATCTGTGGGCGCGCTATGAGATGCAGGAACACATGCGCCATCGGGTTGAAGAGGTGCGGAAATCAACGCAGCCAATGGAATTATCGGAGTTGGTACGTGAGCAGGCACAGTTGGTGATTTTAGGCGACCCCGGCGCAGGCAAAACTACGCTGTTGCGCTATTTGGCACTCAACCATGCACTGGCAATACAGCAGGGCAATACCGAAATTGATAAACTTGGTCCCACTCGTCTACCGCTCTACATGCGCATTGCCAACTACGCCGAACATGGCAAAGGCACAAGTCTGCTGGAGTTTTTGCCGCTGCATTTGGACGATGAGTGCAATGGCAACGAGATGCTGGCAAAGCTGGTCGAAACGGAACTGGCGGCAGGGACTTGCTTGGTGCTGCTCGATGGACTGGATGAAATCATCGAACCTAGTCAGCGCGCCGAGATTGCGCAACAGATTAACAGCTTTATCCGCCATCACGAACGCGCAGGCAACCGCTTTGTCATCACCTCTCGTGTGGCAGGCTATCGGACGGCCCCGCTGTCGGGTGACATGGCACATTACCGTGTGCGTGACATGGACATGACGCAGATTGAGCGCTTTTTGCATCAGTGGTGTCATGCCATTGAACGCTTTCAGACGCCAGAACTCGGTGCGGAGAGCCAAAATCAGAAGGCCGAGACCGAGATTACCAGCATCACCCACGCGATTGAGGAAAACCCCGGTGTGCGGCGGCTGGCAACCAACCCGCTGCTGTTGCGTGTCATTGCGCTGATCCACCGCACAGGCGCACGGCTCCCTCAGCGACGGATTGAACTCTATCGGCTGGCGGCAGAGACGCTGATCCGCGACTGGCAGTTGTCACGTGGGGTCCCACAGGCGGCCTTGGTGCATGAGGCTGAGGCCACACGACTGCTCTCCGAACTGGCGGCATGGATGCATCAAGAACGACCTGCGGGCATCGCCACCATCAGTGAGATTCGCTATAAGCTGGCCGAGGTCAAGGCACGGCTGGCTGGCAAGGAGGAAGATGACCCTGAGATTTTGGTTGCAGTCGATGACTTTATCGAGCGCATCCGTCAACACACGGGGCTCTTTGTCGAGCGCGCTCCCCGTCGTTATGGCTTTATGCACCTTACCTTTGAGGAATACTTTGCCGCCCGCTGGCTGGTGGCGCGCCCCCGTCAAGCCGCCCGCCGCATCCGTCAAAAGCTGCACCGCCCCCGTTGGGACGAGCCAATTTTGCTGGCGATTGGCTTTTATGGCATGGATTTCCCCGATGATGTCGATGATTTGGTGGAAGAGGCGTTGTTGGGCGAAGGGCTGGGTGGGCCGAGTCCGTATGAGGATATTTTGCAGCGGGATTTGTTGTTTGCTGTGCGGACGTTGGGGGATCAGAATGTGGGTGATTCGTTGTGTCGGCGGTTGGTGACGGGGTTTGTGGATTTGTGGGTGGATGATTCAGGGTCGGGGAAATATGCATCTATTCGCAGACAACTGGAAAAGATTACGCCTCGTCTCAAAGGAAGCAGTGCCAGTGAGTTGCTTGTCAAGATGCTGGCTAACATACTGTCCAATTCTGCTCTAAGCGGAGATAAGCGTTCTCGAGCAGCCTCAGCATTGAGCAACGCTACATTGAATGAGGAAGCAGTAATGGCTCTCATCCAAGCTATGCAAGATGGAAACTCTAATGTGCGTTCTCGTACGGCCTTAGCACTGAGTAACGCCGCCTTGGATGAAGGAGTGGAAACAGTTCTCATCCAAGCTATGCTAAATGAAAACGAAGAAGATGTACGTTCTCATATAGCTACTAGATTAAGCCACTTTATGAGTCATAAAACCTCATCTGAAGCGCTATTAGCCTCTCTCCTAGAGGATAAAGATGTGCATACACGCAACTTTTCGAGTCGCGACAAAGCATCTGCAGCGTTATTAACCTCTCTCCTAGAGGATAAAGATGTGCATATACGTAGAAATATAGCACTAGCTTTTGGCAATACCACATTAGTTGATGTAACTGTTAATGGACTCATCGATGCGCTTAAAAGAGACGAAGACTTATTTGTCCGCTGGAATATTGTTGAGACATTGAATATAGCTAAATTAAGCGAATCCGCTATTCTAGCTCTTACGCAAGCACTTAACGATGGTGAGGGTTCGATTCGTCTCATTGCTGTAGAAGCATTAAGAGCTAACATTAGGTACGAAACAACAATTACAACCCTTATTAGTACTCTACAAGACGATAATGAGCATGTACGTTTGAGTGTTGTTGAAGCATTAAAAAACGTAGCGAATCATGATAAAGTGGTTCTTGCTCTTATCGATACATTCAAAGATATATCTGATGATGTACGTCAGAGTGCTGTTGATACATTGAGCAATATTAATCTGAGTAAAGTAGCCATTTTAGCTCTTATACAATCACTAAAAGATGAGAATTCCTCTGTACGTGAAAGTGCGGCAATAATTCTAGGTAGTACGACAAATCATGAAGGGGTAGTGATGGCTCTTATTGATGCACTTAACGATGATAATGAAGATGTACGTTCTTCTGCAACTTCGGCACTAAGTAATGCTATCAACTACGAGAATGCTATTATCGCTCTTATTCAAATGCTGAAAGATAATTGTCCCGATGTATCATGGAGTGCAGCTTTAGCATTAAGTAATGCTACAAATCACAGAGGGGCTATGATGGCTCTTATTGAATCATTCAAAGATAGTAACGAGGATGTACGTTTAGGTGCTGTTTCTGCCCTGAGAAATGCAATGCTGAATAGAATTGGAGTTGAATATCTTCTTAACGCACTCAATGACAATAATGACGATGTTCGTTGGATTGCAGCCTTAGCATTAAAAAGGAATTTACACCAAAAATCCGTTATTACTGCTCTTGTCCAATCACTAAGAGATAAAAATGATTTGGTTCGTTGGAGTGCTGCTACATCATTAAGTGGTGCTACTAAGCATAAATCAGTTGTTACAGCTCTTATACAAAGACTGCATTCTGATAATGATATTTATATTCGCAGAGTGATAGTTCATATATTGAGTGATGTTACTTATGATGAGGATGTTGTTACAGCACTCATCCAAACAGTATGTAATGGCACTGAGGATATTCGTTGGATTGCAGCCCTAGCTTTACAGAACGCGACGTTTAGCGAAAAATCAACTCTGATGCTTGTGCAAGCTATTACCCCTTATAGTGCTTTTTTGCGTTGGTGGGCAACTACAGTATTAAACAGTATCATATTGAGCGAGACAGCAGTAATGGCTCTCTTAGAGAAACTTACCGATGATAGTAAAGAAGTTCATTTAAGCGTAATTACATCATTAAATAATTCCATCTATCATGAAGAAGCAGTCAGATTTTGTATACAAGCACTCAAAAATG
>JBCCFC010000566.1:0-8545 GCA_039029935.1 Chloroflexota bacterium | reverse complement strand
AATCCGCGCACCCTAAATCCGCGACACTCTTTTCAGTGGTGATCGACACGCGGCAAAATTGGTGTTTCTTTCAACTCTCGCACCAACGCAATCACACCCTCTATCGCCGCCTCTAGGAATTGCTCACCCTTCTTAACCGTTGCCTTGGTTGCATCGCCACGCACACCACTCTCGCTCATTGTACTCCAGAAGGGCATCAAACTGGCAACCGATCCATCACGCCGCTTGCCTTTGAGCAGGTCGGTCTGAAAACTGGCCGAGAGCGGTGAGCGTTCATCAACGGCCTTATCCATCTGCACAAGCTCAGGACGCAACGCCAGATAGAGCGATGTCTCAAACTCACCTGCATGGGATGCCCCGCCAAAGTCTGACTCACGCACGGTATCGCCAACATCACGTACCACCCGTGTACCCCAGTGGTTGACCGACGCACAGAGCACCTTGCCCTCGGTTTCAACAATAGTCAACCGGGTCGCCATGTCCAACGGCGATGTATTGCTACCATGTCCATTGACAATAAGCATACGCGTAAAACCATGATGCGCCAAACTGAGACAGACATCCTTGACATACTGAATAAAGATATCCCAACGAATGGTCAACGTGCCGGGAAAGTCCATGTGATGGGGCGAGTAGCCATGTGTGACAGGCGGAATCAGCACGGCCTCTTCTGGGATACGCGCCACCGCACGATCACAAATCTCGGTTGCCAACACCACATCGACATCAATGGGAAGATGATGCCCATGATCCTCGTATGTCGCCACGGGTAACACCGCCACCCGCCCTTGGTCCGCTGCCTCTTTACACTCCGGCCATGTCATTTCTGCATAACGATAGTTCATAAGTGTTCTGTCCTAAAAGTTTCTTAGGCATCCTGCCTGAGCGTCGGGCGACAGCCCGAAAAATTTGCACTTTAAACCAATACAGGTCGATCCGCCCAAGGATCACCAGCTTCAACCATCCAAGTGGATAAGGTTGCTGCCAGCGATGCCAATCGGTCCTGATGTGCTGGGTCTTTCGACAAATCATTTAGCTCCCAAGGGTCTTCGGCCACATGGAAAAGCTGTATCGTATCTTCCCCTGTATCTGTAACATCGGAATGATAATAGCGGATGAGCTTCCATTCACCATCATTCACCATACGCTGCACATCACGGTAAACGGTGCAAACATGCGCTCGCCCATCACCCTCTGGCGACTTTACCAATGAGACAAGGCTGTTGCTCTCCACCGATGCTGGCACATCAATCCCCGCCATTTCACAGAGTGTCGGGAACAGGTCATAGCTATAGGTTAGCGCATGAACTTCTTGACCCGCTGGCACATTGGGGCCACTGACAATCATCGGCACACGCACACTGTGCGCATACATATTCTGCTTGCCCATCAACCCATGCTGCCCAATCGAGATACCATGATCAGCGACATAGACTACGATTGTATTATTCGCATAGCCATTGTCAGCCAGCGCATCCAGTACACGCCCAATCGCATTGTCCATGTGTGTGATGATGCCATAATAGTCGGCGATGTGTTGACGAATTTCTTCTGGTGTACGTGGGAACTCCGCCAGCATTTCATCACGCAGATAGAGGTCGCCATTGTCGATGCCATGATGCGAACGGAAATTGGGTGGCAGCGGCATGGTATCAGCTTTATACATGTCGGCATATTCGGGCGGCGATGTGCGTGGGTCATGGGGTGCGGTAAAGGAGCAATAGAGGAAGAAGGGCTGCTCGCCGTTTTCGCCACTTGCATGGTTGTTCAAAAAGTTAATCGCCGCGCCCGCAAACATCTCCGTCGATAAATCCTCACCCATGTAAATTTCATCACGTGAATACTCACCCGTCGGGTCAAAATCATTGGTGGGTACTTTGTCATGGTCGCTCATCCCACCAAAGAAAATTTTCCCCCCATCCGCAAAGTTGCGTGCAAAACTGGCGCGGTCATTGTGCCACTTGCCTGTCCCAAAGGTGTGATAGCCTGCCTGCCGAAACGTCTCTGGCATCAACGCCAAGTCTGGGTTGATGGTGTTATATCCCTTGCCATCGCGCAAGTCATTGTGTCCACATGCCCGAAATACACTTGCTCCCGTCTGGATACACGCCCGCGTTGGCACACAGACCGCACCCGACAGCCCACCCATGATGTGATTGTGACGGAATGATGTGCCGCTGGCTGCGAGTTTGTCGAGGTTTGGTGTCTGTACAATGGGATCGCCATAGGCGCGTGTGGCATCGTGGCGATGGTCGTCTGAAATGATGAATAGAATATTTGGTTGACTCATGGCTGCTTTCTCCTTTTCCTATTTATTGCTCTGATATGGATATGGTATAATAGCGTATAGAAAATTTGTATCAGTTGTATTGCGAAAGGTAGGTAATTATCATGGCACAATTAAATCAAAATGATTTAACTAGCCCTTTTCCTGGCATGGACCCTTATTTTGAGGGAAAAATGTTTTGGCGCAGTTTTCATCATCATCTTGCTGAAGAAATTGTACGTATGCTCAATCCGACCATTACACCTAAATATTTTGCCGATGTTGAACTGCATAGCTCTGCTCAGGAATTGGTCATTTCACAATTACCGCCACATGTGACGAGCGAAACCCACCATATGTATCCAGATGTGACAATTTCTCGCTATCAATCGCAATCATTGTCCCCTCAACCATCCGTAGCTGTTATGGACGCCCCTGCCGGAACGGTTCTTGATGCCCCGATTGAGCGGGTCATTGGCTTGCCCAAACCAGAGACACTGCGTACTGTCAATATCTATTTGACAGGCAATAACGGTGAAGACGCACCTAAATTGGTTACGGCCATTGAATTGCTCTCACCCGCCAATAAAACAGGCATAAATCTAATCAAATATCAGGAAAAGCGTAGTCTCATCATCCAATCAGATGTACATCTAATCGAAATTGACTTGTTACGCGGTGGTCAACGCCCTGGACCCGAGGTCAATGAACCCCCAATTGACACCGACTATATTATCCTTCGCAATAGCGAACATGATAACTTCTATCGCATTTCCAAAATTTGGCCTGTTGCCATCAACGAACCGTTGCCGACGATTCCGATTCCATTACTTTCACCTGATCCCGATGTTCCACTAGATTTGAATGCCATTGTACAGAGTATCTACCAAACCCACTATTATGGGTTACGGGTCAACTATACACAGCCTGTGCCTCCACCCAAATTGCGTCCTGAGATGGCCGAATGGTGGGAGAATTGGCGTAAAACAGTCGATGTGTGATTGGGTCATATAGGTGTATCTCCACCTGCCTGAATTTGAACGACTATTACAGTTTATCGTGCTTTTTCTATATTTAGCAAATGACTGAGAAGAGAATAAATCCAACTATCCACATTTATCCGCGCTGGTCCGCGTCCAAACAATCTACGTTCCACTGGCATTCAACCACGAGCCATTAGCCACTTTTTTACGACTTGCCAACCATATGGACGCATACAGCCATCACGATCATAGATGTGTATATCACTGGCGATGGCGATGTCAGCCATTGTCTGACGCACCTCTATTTGTTGCTGAGTGACGCGCTTAACGAAGATTAGAGTTTTGCTTATATCCCTACACTGATTGCCGCCAATATGTCATCACACGTTTCTTCAGGTGTCTTTCCTTCCGTATAAATTGTCACCGTTGCCAACCGCTCATTACAATCATCCTTCACCCAATGCTCAATAAAATCATAGCCATCACGGACCCAATCGGTACCACGCGACTCCATACTTCTCGCTTTAAGGATGGCGACCGATTCGTCCAAATCTGGCGAGGGCAACATCAAGACGACCTCGCCATATCCCGCAACGGCTTTTTGTACACGGGCAAACAGTGCCTCATCTTCGTAGTGAGAATAGCCTGCACCAAAATCAATCACACAGTTAGGATGGTCATACACCACCTGCTCCGCGGCAAAGGCTACCGAAGGCCACCACCGTTGTCGCAAAGTCTGCAAGAAGCCATGTTCAGCCATCGATTGTCTGAGTTCTTCTCCGGACAAGCCGTTTTGCTCGTAGTATTTGTGGGCAATGGGGTCAAGCGAAACCAAGGGCTTGTTGAGTGCCTGCGAGACCAACCTGCCTTGGGTTGATTTGCCGACACAGACTGGCCCAATCAAAATGATGCCTTTGTTTTTATGACTCATCGTGTCGTCCTCTCACGCTGATCGCAATAAGGCCATTCCACAAAAATAATTACCCAAAATTTGTTCAGTTAGCAAGCCCTCGTGCGGGTCGAGCCGACACGGGGCGTGCCTACTGAACGAGTACTTTATTCTGTGGAATGGCCTAATGGATGATTATCCAGTGTTTGACAAGGCAATCATCCGTATTTTTGGGTTATATCGTCGCCTCATTAATCCATTCCTCAATCTCTGGCTCCAAATACGCCTGATCCAACAAATCCGCTGCCCACGCCTCTTCGGCTGCCAAATGTTTCAGCAGCCGAATTGCCATTACCTGCACGGGTGGTTGCTCGCTCCACATGGCCTGCCCCAAACACCGCCATCGCAGTGGGTCAATGCTCTTGGGACGTTCAATCTGGTCTTTGCATGTATCACAAATCAGCGTACATCGTTCATACTCTGGTTCCACAGGCACTGGCGGTACTTCAAATACCGTGAGCCGCACACCAGCCTCTTCGCATAGTTCACATTTAGAGCTGGCGCGTCGTGCCAAATTCTTCCCAAACGCCGAAACTTCTGCTTGGCGCGCTTTATAGTTGTCTAGTCTTGTTGCCATAATAAACTCCTGAAAAAGGTTGAAGGGTTGAAAAGTTGAAGAGTTGAAGGGTTGAATCTTCACCATCACACAATCACACCCATACACCCACACACAATTACACCCATACACTATTACACCCATACACTATTACACCGCTACGTGGGAAACTGAATATACCGTATTGGAACCGCATCTGTTAGCCATACACCGTTATCCGAACGATAGAATACTATGCCATCCTCGGCCATTGTGCCAGCGTTGATGATGAGGACGACGGGTTTGCCGTGACGCTGACCGACGTTGGTGGCGGTTTGTTCATCGGCAGAGAGATGGACGTGTTGGCGGTTGCGTGATTGTAGACCGCTGGCGCGAATTGAGTCAAGGAAGCGTTGAGCTGTGCCGTGATAGAGTGTATCCGGTGGTGTGACAGGCTCTAGCTGTAGGTCGATTTGCACGGAATGTCCTTGGCTGGCGCGGATACGCTGACCGTCGTCGCTGATACGAAAGCGTTGCTTGTTGTTCTCGGTGACAACCGTTTCCAGTGATTCTCTGTTGAGCGCGACACCATGCTGATTGGCCGCAGCAAGCAACGTATCAATCCCGACCCACCCTTGGCTATCAAGCGCAATGCCGATTTGCTCTGGACGATGACGAAGGACCAGACTGAGGAATTTGCTGTATCGTATGATTTGTTTGGTTTGATTTTTACTCATAGCCCCTATTCTATCCTGTTTTTTGCTTTTTCGCTATCCCTGCTAAAATCTAGTGAGCATTTTCATCCATTCGCATGGGAACGCATAAACGATAGTTCATCCGTAGGTTCGCAATTTTCAATCAAAGGTATTGTATACATAAACGAAGGAATAATCCAATGGAAAACAAAAAATTAATTGCCGTTTTTGGTGGCACAGGAAAAGTAGGCTCGCATTTTATCGAGTATGCATTAGAGGCAGGCTACAATTTGCGTGTACTGGTGCGAAACGCATCAAAATTTACACACGCCGATCATGACAATGTTGAGGTTGTTGTGGGTGATGCCACCAACGCGGAAGATGTTGAAAAGACGGTTGCGGGTACAGATGTCGTGGTCAGTTGTCTGGGGCCGACATCAAAGGTGTTTATCATGGAAGACGCCTATCGCAATATCATGAGCGCAGCCGCCAAGCAACCGCAGCCACCTCGATGCCTTATGATTTCAAGCATTGGGATGGGTGGGTCTTCTTGGTTGATCAAAGTCACGTTGACGATGATTGGTGGTAGAGCTATGATTAAGGACTATGAAAGAGCGGATAAATTGGTGAGTGAGGAGACGAAAGCGCCCTTTGTGCTGGCGCGCGCCTATGCCTTGACCGATAATCCGGGCAATGGAGCCTATAAAATACTGCCAGGGAAAGATGGTACCTTTGCCAGACCGATTTCGAGAGCGGATGTGGCTCTATTTTTCTTGCACTGTGTCGAGGATACACAGTGGGATAGCGGCCCTGTGATGCTTGGCGGAGCAAAGAAGTAATCACCGTAGGAGACGAGCAATGTCCGTTTTTTCGCATACCGAATTTGATCACCATGAGCAGGTGCTATATTGCCATGATGCATCGGTCGGGCTATTTGGCATTATTGCCATCCATAGCACGGCTCTTGGACCAGCGGCGGGTGGATGCCGCATGTATCCCTACACCTCGATGGATGATGCGTTGACCGATGTGTTGCGACTGTCAAAGGGGATGAGCTATAAGAATGCAATGGCGGGTTTACCGTTGGGCGGTGGTAAATGTGTGATCATCGCCGACCCCGCGCGGCCAGATAAAGCGGACTTGCTTCGTGCATTTTCGACTCACGTACAATCGCTGGGTGGTCGCTACTGGACGGCTATTGATATCGGTGTCGGCCCAGCCGATGCAGATATCCTAGCCGAGAACTGTGACTATATCTTTGCACGCGCCAGTCAATATCCGGAAAGATTCAATCCATCGGCGTTTACCGTGTTGGGTGGGTTTACGGGCATTCGTGCTGTTGCCGCGCATGTCTGGCAACGGACGGATTTGCGAGGGCTTCGTGTAGCCATACAAGGTCTAGGTGCGACAGGTCATGGGCTGGTGCGCCTGTTGAGTGAGGCTGGTGCGGAGCTTTTTGTGGCTGATATTCGGGATGAGGTGGTACAAACTGTGGTGGAGGAATATGGCGCAACCGCTATTGACCCCTCGCGTATCCATGCACAGGAGGTTGATCTGTTTGCACCCTGTGCAATGGGGGCCGTACTCAACAATGAGACGATCCCTGAAATCAAGGCCAAAGCCATCTGCGGATTAGCCAACAACCAACTGGCCGAGCCACATCATGGCGAAGTGCTGCGTCAACGTGGCATTGCCTATGTCCCCGATTATGTGGTCAACGCGGGTGGCATGATGGGGGCGGGGACGATGATCCATTCGACACCCACGATGGAGGAATCAAGACAGCGAACTTTGGGGCTGTATGACACGATTGCCGAGATTCTTGCAACGGCAGATGCAGAAAATCGACCTAGCTCGGATGTGGCTGATGAGATGGCTCGTGCGCGCATTGCGGTTGGGCAGAAGTAACCAAACACTATCATACTGAAGGAGTAGAAAACCACTGAGTGCTTATGTGATATCCATGATGAAGATTCACGATCCAGAGACCTATCGCAAATATACAGATCGCACACCGCCTACCGTCAGCAAGTACGGCGGTAAGTTTCTGACACGGGGCGAACCTGTTACCACCTTTGAAGGCCAGAGCTATGAAGATCGACTGGTGATCTTGGAATTCCCCAGCCAGGCACATGTCGAAGAATGGATGGCCGATCCCGATTATCAAGAGGCAATGGTCTTCCGTCACGCATCGTCCACCATGCACATGTTGCTTGTACAGGAGGGCGGCGACAATACGGAGTCACCGGACCCACGTCTTTGACATCATGATGAAGGTATTGTCGAGACCTCCGTTAGGCACTACAAGCCATTAACTCAGCAGATGGTCACGTTCAGCGACGACTATGGCTAATTGGTTGGTGTGGGCTTTTCGCCAGTGGTCTGCCGGATAGGTTGGGCATGAGTGTCTTCCAGGAAGGGGACGCAGTTGATTGGTCGATTGAGAGAGCGTGTTGCCCCTTCCTGGAAGAGTATCAAACTAGCCGACAACGGGACGACGCATCTGTACTGACCCCTGCGAATATCGTCCCTAGACAAAACCGAGCGTGTATGCCATAATGCGCCTATTTCTGTGGAATAGCCTTACCAATCAGGAGGGAATATGGCACTAATACACGATTCTCAAAACATTGGCATCCGCCAAATCCATCTCGATTTTCACACATCGGAACACCTACCGGACATCGGGCATCACTTTTCCAAGGAGCAGTTTCAAGCTGCATTGAAGGTGGCGCATGTCGATGCCATCAATGTGTTTGCGAAAGGGCATCATAGCTGGAGCTATTACCCGACCAAGGTTGGCAAGATGCACCCAAACTTGGATTTTGATCTGTTGGGTGCACAGATTGACGCCTGCCATGAGATCGGTGTCCTCGCACCCATCTACTACACGGTCGGCTGGTCTGTCAATGATGCCGAAACGCACCCTAGCTGGGTGATGCGTGATCGGGATGGGCAACCCGTCACCAGCGGCCACTATGATTGGTCCGCACAGCCCGACGACCCACGACCCACATTTCACTGGGTGTTCCTCTGTGTGAACACAAGTTATCATGAGCACATGATGGCGCAGGTGGCTGAACTCTGTGAAACCTATGCTGTGGATGGGTTCTGGTT
>JBCCFC010000565.1:0-8551 GCA_039029935.1 Chloroflexota bacterium | reverse complement strand
TAAAATGATTAATCTTGGAATTGAACAAAAATCATACTTTTGATGTAATAAAGTCTTTTCGCTGTACGTCTTTTGATGGGGATTATTCTTTTCATCGTTACTATTATAACTTAGCGATGCGTCTTTTGACAAACCTTCGACAATCTCTGTACGAGATAGACTATCATCCTGGTTGTCTAACGATGGGGCAGGGGGGCGATCATGCCCAAGGTCGGGACCGAGATCGGGATCAAGAGCAGGACTGAAATCATCAGTAAGATCGATATCAGTTGTTGCTCCCGTAAAGGATAAAATACGAGCTTGATGCCCAAGCGTTATCAGCGCACGCTCTGCACGTTGGCGTCGACGAGGGTCTTGATAGATATGAGCTGTTTCAGCGGCGAGATTGCCAATTAGAATTGGCTCCCAAAAAAGGCTCTGATCATCATCACGGATAAATTCCATCAATGTCGCCAGCGGCAACGGCTTGCGCCCATCGAGAACCGCTTCATGCATCAAAAAGGCAGTGCGCTCTGGGTCTGTCTGATGCTTGAGCGCCGTTAATTGGCCTCTGCCTTTGGCAAGTGCTGTACGCAACAGAATGGAGCGATGTCCTTCATCAAGAGTATGTCCCGCTTCTAAGGCCAACAGTCCATCACGCAGGAGCGATAGGGCTGGCAGTTGATTCTCTGACCACCATTGTTCCAACGCCTTATCCAACGATTCACGCAGGGCCATCACACGCACCTCTGCATTGGATTTTTGAAAGACATTATGCAGTGTGCTTTGTGATTTTATGGGTTGGCTCGGGTGATCCTGAATCTCAGTTTCTGTTAGCGTAGGCTGGATGACTGTATTTCGTGTGGAAAAATCGAGAGCCTCATCACTGTATGATGCATTGCCCAATGATTCAATGTTTAATGATTCAACCGGATGCACAACCCCATCAATATCGGACAATTCAACGGGTGGTGCGCTGGGAATGGTTGGCAAATCGACCAATAATGTTTCCCAATCATCATCCAACGTTGGCACTGACTTTGATGATTCTGACTTTGATGATTCTGGCTTTGATGATTCTGGTGTTGATGATTCTGGCTGTGCTTCAATCACAGACGTGAGATGTTCAGCCGTCAATTCAAGATCATAGGCTGTTGTGTTGTGCGTTGTTGAATCGTGAACATGAGAGAAATCATTGGACAATGAATCTGAACCCATGTTCGTGGCAGTATGATCAGGTTGTGGGTTGTCTGCCGATAATGTGGATGACACCTCTATGGATACTGCATCTGGGCGTGGTGGTGCGGTGGTCCGACCAGGAATCAACGTAACCTGCGGACCTGTTTCGTGTATCTCTTCAATCGTGGTTGGTGAAGTGTTGTCCAAATTGCCTTCTGAGTCTATGCCCAGTGTTCGATTTGAATCTCGTTTCTCTTTTGATTGGCTATCAAGTGATTGCCGGGCAAAAGATGGTTCAGTTCCAAACAACAAAATATAAATTCCCTTTTGAAATTGCGATTTGTTCCACCATGACTTGCGCAATTCACAAATATGTTTTTGATACACACAACAAATATAGATTTCAACTCTATTGATATCTAAATAGTTGTGTGTTCAACAAACATAGTATATACTAATACAGGAAATTGGAAATAGGCAAATTAGACTATTATTGCTCAACTTTCTTACGATTTAGGATATATAAAAAACGAAAGAGAACTGTAAAGTACTACCTGTAGTATATCAATTGGTTAGATTGCGTATTGTTTTAAACTGTCTAAAAAAGTTGTACAAAATATGAACCATTTTTTCTTACAAGCTCATTATTATTATTGCATAAACCATTTCTCACTGGATTGTGCGACATCGTGCGCATAGCAAACCGTCATGGTCTGCTATCATTTTTGATTGCTTGTTGATACACAGAAAAGCGCGTGGCACTAAGCCTCGTGTTTTTTTTTGCCATTTTATCGTAGGCATAGCGTATAGTATTGCGTAGGGTAATGCCTACAAAACGAGTCTATTTGAGCTAATCCCTTTGGGCGGTGACCGCAAATGAGTAGGACATACGTTATCCTTTCTGGACACGTCCCGAAGGCCGAGTTTTGTATCTCATTGGGCCTCAAGAGCCTAGAACCAAAAGGAGTTTTTTTATGGGTGATGTTCCTGTGGCGAGTTTTCCGCCTGTTGATGAACAAATGTCGATTCTGATGCGTGGTGTGGATTTTGGCGATCCGCAAACCTATACCAATATGGAAAAAGAACTGCGCACACGGTTGGAAGAGAGCTATGAATCGGGGCAACCACTGCGTGTCTACTGTGGGTTTGACCCGTCGTCCCCTGACCTGCATTTAGGGCATACGATTCCCATGCGTAAACTACGTCAGTTTCAAGATTTAGGCCATGAGGTGGTTTTCTTGATTGGCACGTTTACGGGCATGTTGGGGGACCCAAGCGACAAGGACAGTGCGCGCAGTCAACAAACACTTGAGGATGCCCTACAAAAAGGTGCAACATATGCAGAGCAGGCATGGCGTGTACTGGATAAATCACGGACGCTGGTACGATATAATCATGAATGGTTGGGTAAAATGAACTTTGGGGATGTCATCGACTTAGCCAGCAATTTCACTGTGCAGCAGTTTCTGGCACGGGACAACTTTAGCAAACGCTACGCCCGTAACGATGCAATCTGGCTACACGAGTTCTTCTACGCACTGATGCAAGGTTATGATGCGGTCGCACTCAAAACGGATATCCAGGTGGGTGGCTCAGACCAACTCTTCAATTTGATGGCTGGGCGTAAGTTGATGGAGTCTAAGGGATTAAAGCCGCAAATTGTGTTGACCTTCCCGATTCTGGTGGGGACCGATGGTGTCCTGCGCATGAGCAAGTCAACGGGCAACTACATTGGCATCTATGAAGCCCCCGGTGTCATCTTTACGAAAGTCCTTAATGTGCCCGATTCAGCCATGCGCAATTATGCTGAACTTGTGACGCGATGGCGGCAAGAAGAGATTGATGCCTACTTTGACCAGATTGACGATGGCTCGCTGTCGATGCGTGCGTTTAAGCAGAAACTGGCATGGGAAATCGTGAGTATCTTTTGTGGCGATGAAGCGGCGGATGTTGCTGTACAGGATGCACGCAAGATGCACGAAGGCCAAGCGCCGAGCGGTACACCGACCTATGCAATTGGTGAAGCAATGGGGCTGCTCGATATTTTGAAGAATGCTGATCTTGTCAAAAGTAAAGGCGAAGCACGGCGTCTAGTCCAGCAGGGCGGTGTACGTGTGGATGGTGAGGCGACACGTGATGTCCATTTAATGGTGGATGTGCCGAGCGCGGAAGTGTTGATTCAAGCGGGGAAGCGTAAGTTCTTGCGTGTGGTTGCAGGGTAATTTGTGATAGTGATAGTGATAGGACCTCCGGAAGGTGTTCAATTTTCAGCAAGAATTGAACACCTTCCGGAGGTCCTATCTCAACTTTATTCGCCAGCTACTCCGTTGGATTCACAAGATCATCGATGCGTTGCGCTTCCGCTTCAGGGTCAAGGGCTAGTTCTGGGGCGATTGCGACCGCCTCGGAAAATTTATGCGCCGCATTCACAACATCACCCACACGCGCCAGTCGATTGCCCTCATGAATCATCGCAGACACAGCCACCTCAATCGCCTCCTGCTCTGGGTCAATGTCAAAGACTGCGGGGAGTGTGAGCGCATCTTTGTTCAGCGGCGCAATCAGGGTGAGTGCCGCTTTAAATTTCTGGGTCGCTTTCATAACATCACCGGCATGAGCGAGGGCATGGCCTTCGTCTACCAATGTATACGCCTGTGCCTCAGCCAGCAGTGGTTTTAATTGTGGGTTGTTGGGTAACATCCCGTCCATACCAATGCCAAATCGGCTCAATTCCTCAGTGGTCAAAATCGGTGCGGGTCGAGCAATCCGCACAACGCTGCGTAATAAAGCAGATTGGGGTGTTTCCCACAGATGCACTATGCTATCTTGACCCCCAGAGACGATGTGCGTTCCGTCTCGGCTGTATGACACGGTGAATACTCGCCCTGAATGCCCATCGAATTGCGCCAACTGCTCACCACTGGCAACATCCCAGATGCGCACGGTGTTGTCATCACTGCCAGAGACGATATATTTTCCATCTGGGCTGTATGACACCGACCTTACCCAACCTGAATGCCCATTGAGTTGTGTCAACTGCTCACCACTGGCAATGTCCCAGATGCGCACGGTGTTGTCATCACTGCCAGAGACGATATAGGCTCCATCGGGGCTGTATGACACCGATCTTGCCCAATCTGAATGCCCATCGAATTGTCTCAACTGCTCACCGCTGGCAATATCCCAGATACGCACGGTATTATCAGCACTCCCAGAGACAATATGCCTGCCGTCGGGGCTGTATGACACGTCGATGACCCAATCTTTATGCCCATTGAGTTGGGCAAACTGCTCACCGCTGGCAACATCCCAGATGCGCACGGTGTTGTCATCACCCCCAGAGACGATATGATGTCCATCGGGGCTGTATGACACCGACCCTACCCAATCTGTGTGTCCATCAAATTGCACCACCTGCTTGCCGCTGGCAACATCCCAGATGCGTATGGTGTTGTCAGCACTCCCAGAGACAATATGTCTTCCATCTGGGCTGTATGACACCGACCAAGCCACATCTGTATGCCCCTCCAGTTGTGCAACTTGTTCTCTGCTCGTCATATCCCAGATGCGCATGGTGTTGTCAGCACTGCCAACGACGATATAGGTTCCATCGGGGCTATATGACACGGACGCTACCTCATCTGAATGCCTATTGAGTTGGGCCAACTGCTCCCCGCTGGCAAATGTCCAGATGCGTATGGTGTTGTCAGCACCGCCAGCAACGATATGATTTCCACTTGGGCTGTATGACACGGACATGACATCATCTGAATGCCCATCAAGTTGTGCCAACTGCTCTCCGCTGGCGACCTCCCAGATGCGCACCGTTTTGTCATGACTCCCAGAGACAATATGCACACCATCAGGACTAAATGACGCGGACCTGACCAACGCTGTATGTCCATCAAATTGTACCAACTGTTCACTGCTGTCAATGTCCCAGATGCGCACAGTGTTGTCAGCACCACCCGAGACGATATACCTGCCATCGGGACTGTACGACACGGTGTATACTCGCCCTGCATGCCCATCGAGTTGGGCCAACTGCTCACTGCTGGCAACGTCCCAGATGCGCACGGTGCTGTCATCACCCCCAGAGACAATATGGGTTCCATCAGGGCTGAATGACACAGACCTAATCCAATCTGCATGCCCATTAAATTGCGCCACCTGCTCACCGCTGGCAACGTCCCAGATACGCATCGTTTTGTCAGCACTCCCAGAGACGACATACATTCCATCGGGGCTGTATGATACGGCATATACTCGCCCTGTATGCCCATCGAGTTGCGTCAACTGCTCACCACTAGCAACGTCCCAGATACGCACGGTGTTGTCATGACCCGCAGAAACGATATGATGCCCATCGGGGCTGTATGATAGGGCATTGACCCAATCTGAATGCCCATCAAATTGCGCCAACTGCTGACCGCTGGCAGCATCCCAGATACGCACGGTGTTGTCAGCACCCCCAGAGACGATATGCGTTCCATCGGAGCTGTATGATACGGCGTTGACCCAATTTGTATGCCCGTGTGGTGGTGTCACCTGCTCGCGACTGTCAACGTCCCAGATACGCACGGTGTTATCATCACCCCCTGAAACGATATGCCTGCCATCGGGACTGTATGACACTGACCTGACCCAATCTGAATGCCCATTGAATTGGGCCAACTGCTCATCATTGGCAACGTCCCAGATACGCACAGTTTTGTCCACACTGCCAGAGACGATATGTCTTCCGTCTGGACTGTATGACACGGACACGACATCTTGTGAATGTGCATCGAATTGTGCCAACTGCTTACCACTATCAATGTCCCAGATACGCACGGTGTTGTCATACCCCCCAGAGACAATCGTATGCCCATCGGGGCTGTATGACACCGGCCATACCGGGGCTGTATGACCCTCGAACTGAGCCGCTTGCTCGCCACTGGCAACATCCCAGATACGCACGGTTTTGTCACCACTGCCAGAGACGATGGCATGTCCATCGGGGCTGTATGCCACCGAACCCACCCAATCTGTATGCCCGTCGAACTGAGCCGCTTGCTCGCCACTGTCAACGTCCCAGATACGCACGGTTTTGTCACCACTTCCCGAGACAATATGGGTTCCATCGGGGCTGAATGACACGGAACTCACCCACGTTGTATGCCCATCGAACTGAGCCACTTGCTCGCCACTGGCAATGTCCCAGATACGCACGGTTTTGTCATCCCCCCCAGAGACGATGTGATGCCCATATGGACTGAATGAAACGGACCTGACCGGGCCTCTATGCCCATATAGAAGCGAAATGGTGGTATGTGTCTTGGTACGCCAGAGACGAATGGTTCCATCCTCACTGGCGGATGCGACGATTTGCCCATCTGGGCTGTAGGCAGCACGATAGACGGTCCCTTGATGGTGTAGATTGGTCGCAAGAATTGACCGCTGCGCTATGTATGTCTGCTCCTCTAAGGCAACGCGCAATGCACGGCTGGTATTGGGATTCAGGTCTGTCATGGCTGCATCACGAGCAAGGATGAGTGGTAGGTCGCTTTGGTCGTTTGCTACCTGAATCAACAATCGGCTTTGGCTTGCCAAATTTTCGGACAAGGCACGACGTGACTGCTCTTCGGCAAATTCAGTCTGCTCCTGCGCAATCACGGTCTGTGTCTCCGCATAAAGACGCCGTTTCTCGGCCAATTGGGTCTGCCGATTGGCAATCATGGTTTGCGCTTCCGCTTCAGCACGCTGCTCCTCGGCAAAAATCGTTTGCGTCTGGGCAATCGCTGTCTGTGTTTCGGCCTCGATACGCCGTTCTTCTGCCAACAGGGTCTGTTGAACCGATTGACGCCAAAGAAAGAGGGCGACAATGGCCGCGACCGCGACCAACATGAAAAGCCCATAACGAAGCCGTCGCTGAAGTTTGCGCCCCCGCTCGCGTTGTACCTGCGCATGCCGACTGGCATCCAGCAGTTGTTGTTCTAAATGGGTGAGATGACGTGTCCCCTTCAATCCGGTCTCGACAAGGGTTAAGTCCGTTTCGTCAAGTGGATTGCCCTCGATGGATTGTCCGTCCTCATCCATCCATTCAATGATCCGGCTATCTAATATACGTCGGGTACGCTGTCCAGGTTTATCCGACTCCTCATACTCGTGACGGGTCAGCGTTGCGAGGGCGTCATGCGCAAGCCGAGAGGATTTGGGTTGATTCGCCTGCTGCTTGACGGGGTTGAAAAGCAGGTAGAGTTCTTCGCATTTTTGCACCAAGGGCGGGATGTCGCCCTCCAGATGCCGATACATCTCCAGCAACTCCGCCTCGGTGTGATGAGCAACCGTGCCTTGGGGTGTCGTGTGGGCAGCCAACACATCCAGTGCCAAGCCTGAATCAACGACCTCGGCGCGCCATTCATGCAGTTTGTCTAGCTGCTGATGGAGAAAATCAAGCAGGAGCAGCCCCTCGCGTTTGAGCGATTGATAGAGGTCAATATCAAAGTGGGGTTGATCAACGTTGAGCATTTCGGCGTGGCTCCACATTTTGGTCAGCAAAATTTGTAGTGTGGGGGCAACGGGCGAGTCGGGGTCTTCAAGCAGGTCATCGGCAATAATTTCGGCCAGCCCTGCTTCAACTGTTAAGTGATAGCGTGTTTGCAGACGCGTTGCTCGCGCCACGCCTGTCACCGCTTCCATAATGCCCGCACGGTTTAAGCGCGAGAGAAAGAGCTTGGCGCGTGGCAGACGCTGTGCCTTCATGACATCTTCGATATCGGCCAGCCACTCTTTGCGAAAGCCCAGAACGAGCTTGCCTTGGGGACGGTGGGTGCGTTGGGCAAAGAAATACTGCATGACTTTGACCTACAAATCGCATGCAGAATCGCATGTACACAAAATATGTGACCTTCCACGTGTTTTGAAGGATACTGTTAGTTTTTAGTATTCATATTTCTGAGAACAGTGAATCAATACACATTGCAGCCCTCCACAACTGTTATTTTACGCTTTTTCCCAATTGAAGAACTACTACAATTTTGGAGTGTCATCTAAATCGCATGGAGCATTACAGCTACCACCTTACATCCAGCTAACATGAATCCAAAATAACTATTAAGAAGGAGTGTATTGTTACTGAAGTGCTGTACTATTTCAGAGAAATACTACTCCTCCTCAGGAGCCAGTTTTAGCGTTTTTGCCCACTGTGTCGACAGACTCAACTTTCGGGATCAAGGAAAGTTTCTCCCCCGAAAAGAAGGCATGTATTTTACTTAAGAAAAATCATCCAGCCTTCAAATGAGGTTTGCCTAGGTTTGTGGTTTGTGGTTTTTTCTTAAGTAAAATACATGCCTTCTTTTCGGGGGAGAAACTTTCCTTGATCCCGAAAGTTGAGTCTGTCGACACAGTGGGC
>JBCCFC010000564.1:0-8557 GCA_039029935.1 Chloroflexota bacterium | reverse complement strand
GTAGGGGGAATGGTGTATTTTTTCTAAAAATACACCATTCCCCCTACTGCCACCTCGTACCCCTACCGAAACTACATTTCATCCCAATAATACGTCTGAACTGGAATCAAGCCATCCTGATTGGTCTGTCCGCTTAACGGATAGGTATAGTTTGCATCCAAGTTGCGCAGCCCCTCTTTGACGACAAGCAGCGCGGGCTGTTGGCCCAGATAGCCAATCTGTGGCAATTCATCGGCCCAGATATCGAGCAGTTGCGTAAAGAGTTGATTCTGCGTTTCGGTATCCTGCTCCGCCTCAATCTGATCCCATAGGTTCCAGATGTCCCAAATCCAATGACCTTCGGGTGGTTTTTCGCCATTGGGATCGGTAGGGTTGGCCTTCCACAAGCGCCATGCGCCGGACCACGTGCCCGCTGTGCCGATGAAGAATGTACCACGCACCAGTGGAAACAGCGTCTGCCCCGCTGTCCATGAAGTTGCATCATAGTCATTGGCATTGGTACGCTCCTGCATCAGCGAACGCTCAAGCCCTTTATAGGTGGTCTGGATGCCGACCGCCGCCAAATCTTTGGTCATCAACACAATGGCCGATTCTTGGTCAGAGCCAGGTTTGGCATCGCCGTTGATGATAAAACTGAGGACTTCACCGCTGCCATCTTTGTGCAGCCGCAACCCATCGGCATTACGCTCTGTGTAGCCTGCCGCATCCAATAGTGCATTGGCCTTGTCGGGATCGTACTCAATGTGGCTCTCGGCCTGTTTGGGATAGTACTGTGCCGACTCCTGTAATGGGCTATATTGACGAGGCGTCATCAACCCATCATAGATAATATCGTTCATGACATCACGATTGACCGCCACAGACAGGGCAATACGCACATCACGGTTGTTAAAAAATTCACGCAGTCGTTCATCTTTACAGGTGAGGTTGGGCGAAAGCACGATATGCTGGTCAGTTACACCGATCTGCGTTCGATAATCACCTGCCTCTTCATTTTCTTTATAGAGCGTGATGTTACTTAACTGCACATGGCGTTGTTGGAAGTCAATCTCGCCGTTGATGCTCCATAAATCAAAGACATCCTGCTTCTCAAAGAGTCTATGCGTCATCGTATCCACATACGGTAACTGATTCCCTGTTGGGTCCACCTGCCAGAAATAGGGGTTGCGCTCAACCAGAAACAGTTCGTCGGCCATTGTGTTCTGGGCGACAAAGGGGTAGATGGTGGGTCGCTCTGGGTTGAGATGCCACCAGTTGCGGTCATTGAAGTAGGAACGCCAGTTATTAAAGCCCTTTTCGGCAATTTCCGCTTCAAGCGCAGTCCGGTCTGGCGTGGTCTTCATGTGATATTTCGACATGTAATGAGCAGGCACAAAGAGGGATGTGGTGATAACAGCGGTGGCATGGACAAAGAGTGGCTTGGGATCGGCAAAGGTGATGACCACTGTGTATTCGTCGGGAAAGGACATCCGCATGGGGGTGGCGGGTGTGCCTGTGGACCAGCTTGCTGACAGCCGTTTGGTCAACTTTGGATGCAGGAAGACATTCTCATACCACCAGCGGAAGTCCTCCGCATCCAATGGTTCACCATCCGACCATTTCATTCCTTGGCGTAGATGGAACGTCCACTCAGTGGCATCGTCATTGACTTCCCATGATTCCACTATATTGGGGCGCAGTGTGAGATCAGGCGTATACCACGCCAACCCCTGCTGCACCATCTTCAGAGCAGTACCGCGATCCGATACACCCTTAAACCCCCGACGCAAACTGCCACCATAGTGACCGATTCCTTCCATGCCTTCAATGAACAATGGGTTCTCAGGCAATCGTTCATCGACAGGTGGCAATGCGCCGCTGGCAACCAAATCGGCCAACATCGGGGCTTCATTGTATCCTGAAAAGACAACTTCTGCGGGTGCATCAGAAGCCGTTTCATCCATTTGTGTATCTGTATCTGTAGGCGCAGTAGATTCTGTAGGTGCAGTGATAGGCGCACATGCGGCCAGTGCAACCCCTGCTGTGGTGATGGCACTGAGTTGAATAAACTCGCGCCGATTGATGGTTGTACGATTGCGTTGCGCACGTTTTTTCATAAGATTCCCTCTATCAATTACAAGTGAATTTTTTAATCATCAACCGTTAACATCCGGTGCTGATGAACTTGTGTCTCCCATAGATGTGTGTATAGTCCCTGTTCTGCCAACAATGTTTCGTGGGGGCCGCATTCCACAATACGTCCCTCATTCAGGACAAAGATTTTGTCGGCGTTGACGGCAAAGGGCAGGTGGTGTGTGATGGAGATGACGGTTCGATTTTGGGCGATGCGTTCGAGTGTTGCTTGAATCGAGGCGGCGATTTCGGCATCTAAGGATGATGTCGCCTCATCCAGCACCAAAATGCGTGGGTTACAGAGCATAGCACGGGCGATGGCAATACGCTGGCGTTGCCCCCCCGAAATCTGTCCCCCCGATTCCCCAACTGTCGTTTGATAGCCTTGCGGCAAAGTCATGATAAAGTCATGTAGCTCGGCGACCGTAGCGGCGGCCATCACCTCGGCTTGGGTGGCATCTGGCTTGACGATACGGATGTTTTCTTCGATGGTGGCATTGAAGAGGAAGGTATCCTGTAAGACAATACCCATTTGACTGCGCAACGATTCCTGTTGAACATCACGTATATCCACACCATCGACCGTGATTTTGCCACGATTGACATCATAAAAACGCAAGAGGAGATTGACAATCGTGCTTTTGCCGCTACCACTTGGCCCAACAAAGGCAACCGTTTGCCCAGCTTGAATGTCTAGGTCAATCTCCGACAGATGATTCCGTTTGCCATCATAGGAGAAGGTGACATTGTTAAAGCGGATATTGTTTTGGAATGGGGGTAGGACAACGGCATAGGTAGCATCCACAATCGTGGCCTTTTCGTTGAGCAACTCTTCCACCCGCCTGATGCCACCCGTTGCTGCCACCAATTGAGGCAGGGTTCGTCGGAACAAATCATACAAATCTTGATTGACTACCGCCAAAACGCTGGTGAAGGCGATCAGTGAGCCGACACTCATTGCTCCGCCAAGGGTAAGTGCTGCGCCAGCAATGGTCGCAAATAGCTGAACAAGCATCAGTGACATATTGGCCCCATTTTCGACCAAGGCACGGTCAAAGTTGGCCTCTGTATTGGTATCCTCGATGCTAGAGAGTTCATCCTCAAAGCGGTTCGTCATCTGCGGAACCATGCGAAAACTGCGAATCAGTTGCTGGGCTCGCACATTCTCTTGCACCGTGTTGATGAGCTGGGCTTCGCTCCGTTTGAATTGGTAATTTGACTCTGCGGCACGTGGGGTTAACTGTTCAACAACCCAATAGACCATCGGTAGGGTCGCAATCGTACCTAAGGCAAGCGGCACGTTAATCCATAGCAAAATCGGCAGGTTGAGGAGTACACTGCCAGTCGCCACAACACCTGGCACAAAACGCAGGGCCACACCACGCTCGATGACAAAAAGGTCCGTAGAGAAACGCGCAATAATGTCACCCAACTGTGTCTTTGTATAAAATTCGATGGGTAGCCGTTGGAGATGCTTGTAAATATCGGTACGAATATCGTTCATCAGACGGCTGCTTGTGCGTGCTGTCAGACGCTCACCCACCAAAGCGAGGGCAACGGCGATGGGAAAACCAAGAAGTAACCCAGTCAATAGCGGGATGACTGCGCTGGCAGCAGTGGCGGCAAGAGCACTGTCAACGATTACCTTGAGGCTCAGTGCAAAGAATGTTTGGAACACTTTATAGGCCATTTGACAGCCGATGATGAGGGATGCCGTGCCGACATAAGGCTTCCAATAGATGCGTACATAGCGAAACCCATCACGCAGACTACCTTTTTTCCGTCCTCGACCAAGCCCTCGACCAAGCGCCTGCCCACTACCAGGACCTCGGCCTGCCAGCGCATTCCCGACCCCTTGCCCCTGACCTGAGCCTCGGCCTACCAGCTCATTTTTTTGCCCCTGACCACTCCCCTGACCTGAGCCTTGCCCCTGTCTATGCCCCTGCCCTGAGCCTTTCCCTTGTCCACGACCTTGCGGCGTTGGCTCTTTTTCAACCACAATTTCCGCGACACCATCCGTACCCGCCAACTGAATCTTGACAGCAGATGACTCAGACTCTAAAGCAGAGCCTATCTCTGATAACACTGTTTGTCTCTGTGCCCCAACGGTTTTCGAGGCTAAGTCGATTTGAAATACTTCCCCTTGTGGGTGTTCGCTTTTTTTCGTTGCCTCTACAATCTTTTCAATGGGCTTCTGTCTGTCTATATCACTTAACACATTGACAAGATTTGATTCTTCTTTTTTTTGTTTAGACCAAGGCCATTTGATGAACGTTTGTAATGAACGCATAGCTCAAACACCTCCTACGCAGAAAAATTGATCAGTTGGTACGCACTTTACCATATAGCTTGGTTGAACAGGACGAAACCACATTGGTAGACATGCTTGTGCGCCGCGTTCCTTGAACCATGTGACGAATGCGCTGCAAACTACCGAGTAACCCTGTCTCCTCATCATCTACCCCAACCAGCCAACGGGTTGTGGCAAAGGCAACAACGGCCAGCCCCAGTAGAATTAAGGCCGTCACAAAGGTGACACGTAGGTCCTGCTCTAAGGCTCCATAAACCAACAGTGGCATGGTCTGTGTACGCCCTTGCAGATTACCCGCAAATAAAATTGTCGCACCAAATTCCCCCAAGGCACGCGCCCAACTCAGAATCAGGCCTGCCAACAATGCACGTCTGCTTTGTGGCAGTATAACATACCAGAAGATGATCCAGCGATTGGCTCCATCCACTGCCGCCGCTTCTTCATAGGAGCGTGGTAATGCTTCAAAGCGTGTTTGTGCAGCGCGTATATAAAACGGCGCGGACACAAATAGTTGGGCGATGACAACGGCAATGGCGGTGAAGGTAATGGTTATATTCAATATAGAAAGTGGCTGTCCTAGCAACCCTCGTCTGCCAAAAGCAGAAAGAAGACCTAACCCAGCAACAATAGGTGGCATAACAATGGGTATCTCGATAAAGATGGTAAAAAGTCGTTTGAATGGGAAGTGATGACGAGCCAGTAGATAGGCCAACGGTGTGCCAAAGAGGATAGTTGCGGCCAATGTCACTGCCGTTGTCCCCAAACTTAGCATCATGGCCGACAGAATCGGTGTAATGTCGCCCACTATCTGTCCACTCAGGGTAATAGCCCGCCAGACCAGGGCAATAAACGGCAGCGTTAAGAATAGAAACATGATGCCAGCAAGAATCAGGGTGAATAGGGAAAAAGCGCGCTCTTGCCAAAAATCAGGGTGTATCCAATGTTGCTGTAAACGTCCCTTCATGCTGTCCTATCTGTGTGGGTGGTGGACCAAACCCCCACCGAAATAAAATGTCCTGCCCTGTTGTACTCAGTGTAAAGTCAATAAACCTTTGGGCCAGTTCTGGGTGTGCCGTATCAGCCAGCGGTGCAATTGGATATGTCGCAATCACATTTTGTCTATCTGGAATTTTAAGCTGTTGTAAACGGCCTACCACATCCGGTGTCACATCCGATATATAAACAACACCGACATCAGCCTCACCCAAAGCAACCTTGGCCACAATCTGCCGCACATTCTCTTCTTCTGATACTAGATTGTTGTAAAATTGCGTCTGAAACTCTTTGCCCATAGCTGCAACAAATTCATCTGTATAGGTGCGCACAGGCACATTAGGTGATGCCAAGACCATCTGTATCCCTGATTTGGTCAGGTCGACTAAGGTCATGATCCCAGATGGATTATCCGCAGGCATAATCACGGCGAGTTGATTGGACACAAAGAGTTTGTCCGTGCCAGCCTTCACCCGCCCCTCATCAACCACCGCCTGCATTTGCATACTGTTCGCCGAAGCAAATACATCCGCCGGGATACCTTCACGTAGTTGTGCTGCCAGTTGAGATGACCCAGCAAAGTGCAAAATAACGCGAGTATCTGGATTTCGTGCTTCAAACGTTTCTCTCAACGCTTGAAACGCATCTGTCAAGGACGAAGCTGCAAAGACAGTGATTTCCTGGGACTGCGCACCAGCGTCTGTTGATCGGTTGCCAGCACACCCCATCAAAAGGAAGATCAATAGCGTGATGATCCAGCCCGGCCATTTGCTAAATATACGTTGCATAGTTTAGCGATTCTTTATTGTTGATGCAGCCACACCCCTTCCACAATGTATTGCTCTTCGGATTGGATTGGCTGATCCAATTGTCCATATTCACCTTCTGCCCACACGCGTAGCTGAGAAAGAATATCTTGTTTGACAGTCCTATCCATTTCACGACCCGCCAGCCCGGGCTTTGTCTCCCACGAGTTGATTGAGTCGATGGGTGCGCTGCTGACAGCCCAACTTGCGGCAACGTGCGGATCAAAGCGAGACATCCCCCGCTTGACACATGTGTTAATGAGTTGTTTGCTATGCCCCCGTCCAAGATTGCCTTGAATCCCATGCGATTCTACCAAGGCTAGCATCTTTCGCCGCAGCTTTTGCTTGACACTTTGCTTGTCGCGCAATACCCGCCCAATCAGCAGTACGGCGTAGTCCCCTGCGCCAACACGCATGAACTCCCCAATGATATGCTCAACGCCAAACAGGTGCAGTGCACGCGAGCTAAAAATGATATTCACAGACTGGTCGGGCGCAGGCCACTGTTCATTGGCATCGGCCTGAACCAGTCGAACACGTTCACCCAAAGATGAGACGCGTCCCTCAAACACATCCAACATCGGGCGAGATAAGTCCATGCCAACATACGCTGCCCCTAGCTGGCTCAGATGGATACCAATTTCGCCTGTCCCAGCACCAATTTCCAGAATTTGATGATGTTCAGTTGGCTGGATAGTCTCGGCAATAATTTGGGCAATGTTCTGTGCAACTGTATCTGACAACCCGGTGCGTTTATCAAAGACATCTGCTTCGTCATCAAATCTTGTTTTTGGCAAAGATATCTGAGCCATATTTTTACCCACTCCTTATCCATTCCACAACAATCACATCACAGAACTAAACGATGCGCTCGCACAAATCAACATCGTCAATTCACTCACCTCTACAACAAGGCCATAGACATCGCCCGTCATACCACCCAATCGTTTATGCACCGCACGGGTCAACAACCACACCATGAGCAATCCACCAATGATCCAGAGGATGCTAGAGATGTAGCCAGCGAAGACAGTAGTATAGCACAACAGACCCATTGGTAAAATCAAAGCCATCCCCACGGTTGACGGTGTAATGCCGCTGGCAAAGGTTGCCCCCATTCCGGTCGTCTTGGCGTGTGGCTGACGAGCCACCAAGAGTAACATCCACCGCGCCCATGTCGGCACCAACAGCAGTGCTATCCACAGCCGCCCAGTTTGCAACAGTGCATAGACCGAACTGACTTTCAACATCAAGAACAGGACCAAGCCTATCGCCGCAAATGCCCCCACACGCGGGTCTTTCATGATCTCCAGCCGTCGCTCAACGGAGACAGGGACCAGCAACGCATCACAACAGTCACAGAATCCATCTAGGTGCAGTCCCCCTGTGAGTGCTGCCCAGATGGTGACAACCAACGTGGCTGTTACCAATGACGGAAAAATGATTTGCCCGCCCCAATAAGCCGCCAGTAAGATCACGCCCATGAACAACCCAATTGCCGGAAACCAACGGCTGGCGCGTCCCATTTCCTCTGGTGGCAACATCACGCTAGGGACAGGTAGAACAGTTAAAAAACCTATCGCGGCGAAGGCTGCTTTCACGATTTCAAACTTCACCCTTCACCCTTAGCGTAGCACTTTCCTTGGTCATCATTTTTAATGCACGTCCTGCATAAAGCTGGCGCATGACCAAATTAGGAATTTCCAAGCGCACATTTCCCGTTTCAGTGCGACCGCTCACCGTCAATCCGCCAAGGTATGTGAGGAGAACGGCTAGATTTTCGCGCTGTTGATCATCTGTGAACAAATCTCCCACCCCAAAGCGCTTATGCAGTGTGGAAACACTCACCTCGCCCGTCGCCTGCAATGCATCCATCAACAGTGACTTCCCTTGTTTGTGTCCAGCAAGATAGGCTAACTTATTCTCATCAGGTCGTAAGTTATCATCCATCACCTCTTCGGGATAGCCGCAAAAATATTGAAACCATTTCAAAAAGAAAAACGTCAGTGTTGGATTATAGACTTTATCAACCTCTTCAACATTACCTTGGCGAGTTTGTGTAAGGAAACGCGAACCATTATAAAATTGGCGCATATGTTCAAGAATCTGCACTTCCCATACAGCCTTGCTTGGGATATCATCGGGTACTTGACACTCCGCAATTGTCTGTGATAACAAGTCTTTTACTTCGGCCTCGCTAAAACCACACAGATCACTGACGTTGGGGTGCCATGTCAAATCTTCAAATTCTCAACGCGGCAGAACAAGTGGCCAATCATTTGAGAAACGGAATCCGCAAGGGGACTTGGTCTGAGACAATGCCGGGAGGTGCGAG
>JBCCFC010000563.1:0-8572 GCA_039029935.1 Chloroflexota bacterium | reverse complement strand
TATTACTTTTGAGTGGTTGTGCTGCTACACCACTTGGTACAGATATCAATACAGATACCAATACGGATAGTTCAACGGACACTCATACAGAAGAGGAACATCATGCAGATGAACCAGTAGAACTCATGGCTGTCACCTTGGCTGAAGGCGACAAACTGCAGGTCGTGGCCTCAACCAATATCGTCGCTGATGTTGTGGCGCAGGTTGGTGGTGATCGCATTACCCTAACCGGATTGTTTCCGACTGGTGCCGATCCGCACAGTTATCAACCCACGCCACGAGACCTGATTGCGCTCAACGACGCCCATGTAACCTTTATCAACGGGTTGCATTTGGAAGAAGCACTTGAGGGGATTTTGAGTTCTGTTGATGGTGATGGCGTAACTGTCTCAGTGAATGCGGATGTTGACACGTCTGGCTTGGATGCTCCCCATGCACATGATGAAGAGGGTGATGAACACGCTCATGATGCCGACAAAGATGAGGGGCATGCTCATGATGCCGAGGGTGATGAACACGCTCATGATGCCGACAAAGATGAGGGGCATGCTCACGACGCAGAAGGCGATGAACATGCCCATGATGAAGAGGGTGATGAACACGCTCATGATGAAGAGAGTGATGAACACGCTCATGATGCCGACAAAGATGAGGCTCATGCTCACGACGCAGAAGGCGATGAACATGCTCATGATGCCGAGGGTGATGAACACGCCCATGATGCCGAGGGTGATGAACACGCTCATGATGCCGAAGGCGATGAACACGCTCATGATGAAGAGGGCGATGAACACGCTCATGATGCCGAAGGCGATGAACACGCTCATGATGAAGAGGGCGATGAACACGCTCATGATGAAGAGGGCGATGAACACGCTCATGATGCCGACAAAGATGAGGGTCATGCTCACGACGCAGAAGGCGATGAACATGCTCATGATGCCGACAAAGATGAGGGTCATGCTCATGATCACGGGGGGGTAGACCCGCATACATGGTTTAGTATACATGCAGTTGAGCAGTGGGTCGAGACAATTGAGCATGTGTTAAGTGATTTGGACCCAGCAGGTGCAGAACTGTATGAAGCCAATGCCGCAGCCTACCTTGCTGAGTTGGCGACATTAGAAACTGAGCTTGAGGGTCTGGTGGAGACATTGCCCGAAGACCAACGCAAACTTGTCACAGACCATGAGGCATTGGGCTATTTTGCAGCGGCGTATGACTTTGAAGTCATTGGTTCCGTGATTCCATCGTTGAGTACGTTGGCATCTCCCTCTGCGGCTGACCTTGCTGCCTTGCAAAATCAAATCGACGCAGAAGGGGTTTCAGCCATTTTTGTGGGTAGTTCCGCCAATAGTGATCTTGCCGAGCAGATTGCGGCTGACCTCGGTATTCAGGTGGTGACCATCTACACCGAGTCGCTGAGTGATGCTGATGGACCTGCAGCGAGTTATTTAGATTTTATGCGCTATAATATGAATGCGATTGTAGGGGCGTTGAAGTAGGAGATTCACAGGAAGGTTATGAATTGGTGAATTGATGAATTGATGAATTCGTGAATTGTTAATGAGCGGTACAAGAACGTATCGGGTTGTCCCAAAACGAACTGCGTCATCGTAACTCTTTCTGACCTTCCTGTGAGGCTAATCCACAAAATAAAATACCCACAGGTTTGCGGAGTTAGGTAGGGGAACCATCTGGAGCCTATTGCCGGATTTCTCGTGTACAACCCGCACTAAGTAAACCCAAATAAGTTTTTAGAAATAAAGCGGAGTTAGGCGCTCTCTTGTGCCGGAGGTCGCATTAGAGAATGCTTATTCCGCTATTTCTAATTATTTTATTGGGTTTACTTAGAGAGTTCTAACTCCGCGACCCAATGGGTATTTTTTTTTGGACTGGCCTGATACTCATCTTTGGTTCTGCAAAAATGCCGACAATAACGTATTCACGGCATCGGGCTGCTCCTGTTGCACCCAATGGCCTGCGCCCTCAACAAAATGCACATCGGTCATCTGCGTACACGCTTCTGTTTGCATGCGCTCAAAGCTGGCTGGTCGTTGATAGACACCCCAATCGCTGGCCCCAGAGATAAAACAGGCTGGCACATCAATCGTGCGGTTGGCAAATAGCTCTAGCTCAGTCGAGTAACGCGGGTCCTGCCCACAGCGATAGGACTGCAAGCCTCCCTGAAAGCTGGTGCGTTCATACTCGCTGCTATACACACGCAACTCCTCTTCTGTCATCCACGCACAGGTCGCCACCTGTTCAGGCGAAGGCATCTCTTTGGCAACCGTTTCGGCCATACCCTCGGCCAAATCCATAATGTAATAGGTCGGCATCTTGGCAAGCTCAGTGGCGGACCACGCTTCCAGCCGATAGGGCTTGTTCTGCACCCAGTCTGCGCTCTTATGGTGATAATAGGCGCGCAGAAAATCATGGACACCTTGCGCAGCCTTGTGCATATTATCATTGGCCTCACGCATCGAATAGTAGTATTGATAGTGCTTGCGTGGGCGTGGCAATGCCGCTAAGTCATCGTGGATGCTTGGCGCATCGGCTCTGTCATCTGTGTCACCTGTGTCACCTGTGTCACCTGTGATATCCTGCTGAGGTGTGGGTAATGACGGTGGCCCCCCAAAGGGCGCACTCATCATCGTGACAGAGCGAAACACATCGGGACGCAGTAGCGCACAATATGCGGCCACAGGCGAGCCATAGTCATGGCCGATGGCCGCCGCCACCGACGTATAGCCCAATGCATAGACCAGCGACAACACATCTCTCACCTTGTTAAACATCCGAAAAGAAGACAACTCACCGTCATAGCTGCCATCCCAATGCCCATCCGCAATCACCGTGCGTCCATACCCACGCTGATCGGGCGCAATCACATGGTAGCCTGCCTCGGCCAGTGGTAACATCTGCTTACGCCAACTGTAGGCCAGTTCGGGAAAGCCATGTAGCAATAGCACACAGGGACGGTTGGGTGTCTCAAAACCCGCCTCTAGGAAATGGACATTGAGGCCATTGCCGTGTTGAAGAAAGCGCGAGCGGATACCCGCAGGTAGTGTGGATGCGCCGTAAGCGACTTCTGGATTGTGTGTCTCTGGATTATGTGTCTCTGGATTATGTGTCATTGTATATTCTTCACGTGTTTGTCAAAAAAAGCAACAGAACGCGCCATTGCCGTATTAAATGAAATGGATATGTTGTGGTTGTCACCCGCATAAATATACGCACTGACATCCCCGTTCACCGCTTGAATTTGTGCCTCTAGGTCCTGTGAAAATTCAACTGGAACACTGTAGTCGTTGGTCCCATGATGTAGCTCAATGGGGCCAGACAATTCACTGAGATAGCTATTGGCGGAGATGCCGTCCCAGAATGCAGGGTTCTCCTGTGGTGTGCCAAACTCGGCAAATGAGGCATCACGCCAACGGATGGCCCGACGCAGCCAGGGTCCGGGCCGTGTTGCCCATCGGTCCATTAAATCAGTGTAGGACGCCACAACACCTGCCCAGATGACACCCGCTTTAATATCCTCAGAAATGACCATAGACCGCAGCGTGATGTAGCCACCCATCGAGTGTCCCCACATGCCGATGCGGTTGGGGTCTGCGGCTGGATAGTTTTTCATGGACGCTAGCGCGTTGAGAACATCCACTGTGTAGCCCGGACTGCGATAGGATCCCCCCTCTGAACTGCCCTCGGAGATGCCATGTCCACGATAGTCGGATTTGAACACAATATAGCCATTACGCGCAAAGGCGTCCACATAGGCCACATAGCGTTCGGTGGTGCGATAAATCTCTGGTGGGATATATCCATGATTAAAAATGACGACGGGCCACCCTGTTATCGGTGTCTCCCCAAAGGGAATGGTCATCAGTGCATAAATCTTGAGTCCATCCGAGCGATAGGAAACGACGTATTGATTATAGTTGACGCCCGGCGTGAGCGTTCGTTCAATGGTAATCTCGCTGCCAGGATAAGTTTGTGCCTGCATCGTGCGGATATGCAGGTCACGCATTCCGGTGACATCGGGTGCATCGGGGTCAATGGTTGGTCTAGTCGTTGGTCTAGCGGTCGGTGTCGTAGCTGGTGTAGTAGTCGGCGTAGTAGCTAGCACGCGTGTAGAAGTGGCTGTACTGGTAGCGCGTGGTGTCCTCTCGGCATCTGGAATACACAACTTCCAGCCCACATTAATGACATTCACATTACGAATAATCGTATAGCTGGCATCAGTTTCAGCGATTGCATTGGTGGCATCGACAATCTGTTGATAGGCGGTGGCCGACCCTAGTGTTCGCCCCGCAATAATCGAGAGCGTATCACCTGGCTGGACAAACACATTCTGTGCGCAGGTGACAGAGGCAGTGCTTGCTTGTTGTAGCGACGCCGCATTGAGTGGCAAAGCCATAGCGATGTTCAGCATCACCGCGACGAATAAACCCGCCAGCCACCATCCTCTTCCCTTCTCTACTTTATCCATATTGAATCCCCCATATCAAAAGAATCTGCCCCGAAAGTATCTCAGGTTGGCTACCTGAGCGAAAGTATCTCAGGTTGGCTACCTGAGCGTCGGGCGACAGCCCGAAAAACGTTCAACCTCTGTGGCAACTCCGCCACGAATGGGTATTGCAACCAATCTTCTTATAAATAGACGCTGAATCATTCTAATGTACTATTGGGCGATGGTGTGGAAGTCGGATAACAAACTTAGCAAGAGATTCCGTTTTGCTCAAAACACTAATTTAGATTAGACTTTTTACGATTAGTGTTTTGCACCGTTGGGCGGTATCATCAAAAAAAGGTAGGGGGATACAACGATGGAGTTTGTCAATCGAAAAAAAGAATTGTGCATTCTTGATACCCGTTATGAGTCAAATCAAGCAGAATTTCTGGTGGTTACAGGACGGCGACGGGTGGGCAAAACCTCTGTCTTGGCTCAATTTGCGCGTCAACATCAGGGCATCTATTTTCTGGGATATTTGGACTCGGAGGAGTCATTGCTGCAACAATTTTCGCAACTTATCTATCAAAGCGAGTATCCAGATAGCAAACCCGATGACGCCTTTACCTATGGTAGTTGGCTTGGGTTGTTTCGGGCGATAGGTCGGCTGGCGCAGAATCAACGTCTTGTCGTCATTATCGACGAGTACCCTTATCTTGTCGGCAGCAGTCAGCGTCTTGCCTCCCAGCTACAAAAGGTATGGGACGAGATTCTCCAGCACAGTCAAATCTATTTGGTCATTTGTGGTTCGTACATTTCTGTCATGAAGCGGGATTTATTGGACCGTGATGCACCGCTGCATGGACGACGAACGGGGCAGTTATTTGTCCAACCCTTAACCGTGTGGCAGGCGGCTGAATTTTTGCCCAACTATACACCACTGGAGATAGTCGATGCCTATGCAGTTGCTGGTGGCACACCCGCCTATCTGCGTCAGCTTTCAGATCAGCGTGATATTTGGGATAATATACGCTATTCTGTGCTTAATCGCGGCAGCATGCTCTATAACGAACCGGATTTGCTGCTTCGAGATGAGTTGCGCGAGCCACGTCTCTATGCAGCAATTCTGCGCGCCATTGCCGCAGGAAATCATCAGCTAAAGAAGATTGCCACTGCTGCGGGCATCGAGTCATCAAACAGCGTGAGTAGCTATCTTGATTTGCTGAAATCTCTACGGTGGGTCGAACATCGTGTACCGCTTGGCTCAACCCGTCATGAGGGACAACGGTGGGGAACGTGGCACTTGGTGGATGCCTATATTCGCTTTTGGGCGCGCTATGTGTTGCCGCATGTACGTCGCTTAGAGTATGACGAGGCCGATGAACTGCTCTACGAACTGATTCGTCCGACATGGGCGCAGTTTGTTGGTGTGGTTTGGGAGGATATTGCACGGCAACATCTGCCGCTACTCAGCAAGGAACGCGAGATTCCCTTTTGGCCGGAAGAGGTTGGCTCGTGGTGGTCGGCCAAAGCGCAGATTGATCTGGTTGGCGTCAACTATGCCGACCGTTTGGCGGTGCTAGGGGAGGCACGTTGGCGTGAGGAAAAAGTCGGCGTACGCTATTTCAACGAACTAGAAAAGAAAGCCGACCACTGGCTCAACAACCAGAGTGGCTGGAAACTCTTCTATGTCTTTTACAGCAAGCGTGGTTTTACCGATGACTTGGTGTCATTGGCAGCACAGCAGGGGAGTATTCTGCTCAAAACGCCCGATGATGTGATTCCCCAGCAACAAGCACAATGAGCAAAATAATGTTGGGACGCTGACGATCACGGATGAACGCGGACTTTTATCCCATTCAATCCATCCGCGTTCGTGCGCGCTCGTCCGCGTCCTAACGCTACAAGAGCGAACTCAGATATCCAACAACGGCCCCACCGACAATCAGCCAAATTGTATTAATCTTAAACCGGAAGACCAACACACCTGCGACCAAGGCCAGCAGCACCGTGATCCAGTCCACCAGCGATGCAACGCCCAGTTGCCAAGTCACCGCTGCCATCAAACCGAGTGCGGCCACGTTGACGCCGTCCAGCAGACCGCTGACCCAAGGCGAGTTGCGGATGCGGGGGATGATGGGGTTGGAGATGGCGACAAAGATGAACGAAGGCAGGAAGATGCCCAGTGTTGCCAACAATCCGCCCGGAATGCCACCCAGTACATAGCCGATAAAGGTTGCTGTGGTCAATACGGGGCCAGGTGTGACTTGACCAACGGCAACCGCGTCGATGAGTTGTTGGTCGGTGAGCCAGCCAAGGTTGAGTACAAAGTCGTTACGTAGGAAGGCGAGCAGGACATAGCCGCTACCATAGAGGACAGCACCCACTTTGAGAAAGGTGAGAAATAGCTGTGAGAAGGTGAACGGGACCTCCGCCAGCGTGGTGATGGGCAGCAATGACGGTAGCGTTGACAGCGTTGGCAGTTTCCAGCCAGCAAAGGGCAGAAATAGGAGTCCGCTCATGCTCTGTCCATTACGACGTAACCGCTGGATATTGCTAATCACCATGATGGCAAGACCGCCGGCAAAGAGCAGGATAATCTCGTTGATGCCAAAGAAATAAAGTCCCAAGACGATGACACCGATGGGAATCAGAAACGCACTCTTCTCCATCTTCTTACCAACCGCTTTTTGCCCCAACTGCCACAGTGCTTTGGCAATGATGGCAATGACGACGGGCTTGATGCCATAAAGCAGCCACTCTGCCTGTGGTGTTGCCCCATATTTGACATAGAACCAAGCCAGGACCATGACCATGATCATGGCTGGCAGCACAAAACAAAGGCCGCTAAGAATCAATCCCGGCCATCCTGCGCGTCGAAAGCCGACATGAATCACCATTTCGGTCGAGTTCGGTCCTGGGATGAGATTGGTTGCCCCCACAAGGTCCAAAAATTCCTCATCGGTCAGCCACTTGCGCCGCTCCACCGTCTCATCATGAAGCATGGCAATGTGTGCGGCTGGCCCACCAAAAGCCGTTACCCCTAGCCGCAAAAAGAGGGTGACGAGTTCGACCAATTTTTCTGATAATGATTGGTTTGTCACTGGTTGGTTATCCTTATTGTATATTGCGCTTGTATTGATTGATGCTCTATCTGGATTGTCCAGATAGAGCTGTTTTGTTTATACTGAATTGACGCAGTGTTGTCTGCAAGCTTGTTTTGATTCTGGATATGTTGAGCGTAGGAAAACCTATGGAAGAAAGTCAATTTTTTAGAATAGTCTGGCGTTTTAACGCGTTAATCATCCTGTGTGCGGGAATCCTCGCCATTGGTGTACTCTTGTTTGCAGGATATACGATTATGTCTGAGTTCACAAGAGATATTGATACACGCAGTGTTGTCAATGTGGATGAAGCGTCCGAGGTGGAAGAAGCGTGGTCTTTTGGATCAATGGCAGATATTGACGGTAGTCCTTATCTCATGATTCCGTTCAACTCCGACCAAGCGTATGATCAATCTTTCTCTCGAAAAGCATCACTGTCAGTGCGAAACTATCTCTTTATCCACAGCGAAACCAGCGAGCAACATTGGCTATTTGATACAGATGCATATCTAATCTCAAACAATGTTCATCTATCAGAAAAAACAATGGCAATGGAACAAAATGATGTACAGGCCATTCTCTATCAAGTGATTAAAACCGATACAAATGGCGATCAGCGACTGAATTATATAGATTTACAGACAATTGGGGTATCGTTACCAAATGGTGAAGGGTACACGGAGATTATATCGGAAATCGACTTACTGATTGGTCATCGTTTGATCAACAACGACACACTGCTTATTCTCTATCAAAAAAACGGCACAGGCTACTCGCTCAGGGTAAATTTGCCAGACTTTACCACGATAGATGAAACCGAACTCATGAAATGACGCGTAAATCTCAATTACCCAAACCGCTCAATATTCTGGTAACTCGTAGGGGTTTGATACGTCAAACACCATTGGTATTAACTTAAGAGTCCGATGGTATTCGGTACGTCGGTATTCGGTATGTCAGTATCCAGTGGTAGACTATCATTGACCACTGACCACCGATTACCGCTTAACTTGAT
>JBCCFC010000562.1:0-8597 GCA_039029935.1 Chloroflexota bacterium | reverse complement strand
GGGCGTTGAGGTAGATGTTCTCGAGGCCAGTGAGCTCGTAGTCGAAGCCGGTGCCGAGCTCGAGGATGGGAGATATCGTGCCTTGAACCCGGCGCTTTCCGCCCCACGACGTTTTGTCACCAAATCCAAAATTGGTCCCATATAATCCGATGGTGTAAAAATACGCAGCTCACACCAAGGCTCCTCGATTTTATCAAGATAGTTTGCTGCAGGCAGATCGGCAGGACTGTCGATATAATAGCATTGCCCATCGGTACGAGTGACACGATATTTGACCGACGGGGCGGTGAAGATGATGTCTAAGTCATACTCACGCTCCAACCGCTCTTGGATGATCTCCATATGGAACAACCCCAAGAAGCCCAGACGGAACCCAAAGCCAAGGGCCTGGCTGGTCTCTGCCTCGTAGACCAAGGCAGCATCGTTGAGGCAAAGTTTATCGAGCGCATCACGTAGATCGTTATAATCATCTGCCGATGACGGATATAGCCCTGCAAAGACCATCGACTGCATGGTCTCATACCCCGGCAATCGCTCATCCGCACGGTTTTCATTGAGCGTAATGGTGTCACCCACGCTCATATCACGAACACTCTTGAGTCCCGTCGCAACATAGCCGACCTGTCCGGCATGGAGTGGCGAGACGGGCAACAGCGAGGGCGTCATCACCCCAACCTCGATGGGGTCAATCACCTTATCGGCTGACATTGCCCAGAGCGTTTGCGCATGTTTGAGCTTGCCTTGGAAAATACGGATATAGGCAATCACGCCCTTGTAGGCATCATAACGGCAATCAAAGACCAACGCCTGCAATTTTGCCTCAACATTGCCTTTGGGTGGCGGCACTTCCTCAACAATCAGCCGTAGAACCTCCTCAACATTCAGCCCCGTCTTGGCACTAATGTGAGGAATGTCTTCGGCAGGATAGCCCAGCAAACTTTCAATCTCTTCGGCTACATCGTCCGGCATAGCCGCAGGCAGGTCGATCTTGTTGAGGACAGGAATGATCGTCAGGTCCTGCTCCATCGCCGCAAACAGGTGTGCCATCGTCTGCGCCTGAATGCCCTGCGACGCATCCACCACAAGAATGGCCCCTTCGCATCCTTGCAGCGCGCGGTTGACCTCATAGCTAAAGTCAACATGGCCTGGTGTATCGATCAAATTGATCTCATACTGTTCACCCTTATGCTCATGGATCATACGCACAGCACTGGCTTTAATGGTGACGCCCTTCTCACGCTCAAGGTCCATCGAATCGAGCAGTTGCTCACGCATCTCACGATCCGTCACGGTATCTGTCATCTGAATCAACCGATCCGCCAGCGTACTCTTGCCGTGATCGATGTGGGCGATAATGGATATATTACGAATATTTTCTAACTTCATATTATTTATTAAGACTCAATTATTTTCAATTTGGTTGGCAAAATAGGCGATGGTCTCTTCCATGCCCTGCCCCAATGAAATTTTTGGTTCCCATTGTAACACACGTTTGGCCTTGCTAATGTCAGGCTGACGTTGTTTAGGGTCATGTTTGGGCAATGGCTTATGGATGATGCCACCAGCATTGCCCACAATCCGATTGATCTCCTCGGCAAAATCCAAAATCGTCATCTCGGTTGGATTGCCAATGTTGACAGGTTCCGGCTCATCGCTTAACAACAAGCGATAGATACCATCGACCAAATCGCTGACATAACAGAAACTACGTGTCTGGCTACCATCGCCATAAACGGTCAGCGATTCACCTTGTAATGCCTGTTTGATGAAATTAGGGACAACACGACCATCGTTTAATGCCATACGAGGACCGTAGGTGTTAAAGATACGCACAATGCGCGTTTCTAGTCCATGTGTGCGCTGATAGGCCATTGTGATTGCTTCCGAAAAACGTTTGGCTTCGTCATAAACACTGCGTGGCCCCGTTGTGCTTACATTGCCCCAATATTCTTCTGGTTGTGGATGGACATGCGGGTCGCCATATATCTCGCTTGTGCTTGCCATCAAATACCGCGCACCCTTGGCCTTGGCTAGCCCCAGCGTATTATGTGTGCCAAGACTCCCTACTTTTAGTGTTTTAATCGGATTTTTGAGATAATCCACAGGACTGGCGGGACTGGCAAAGTTGAGTATCGCGTCTAAGGGGCCAGCAAAATCAATGTGCTCTGTAATATCATGCTCAATAAAGTCAAATCGCGGATGCTTGTGCAGATGGGCAATGTTTCTCTGATTACCCGTCAGCAAATTATCCATCGCAACAACATCATGCCCCTCGGCCAACAACCTATCCGATAGATGGCTACCCAAAAAACCGGCACCACCAGTAACTAATACGTGCATAGTAGGTATAACTCCTGCGTGCATTGGGTTCAATGTATGTTGAACTCAATGTAATTATCAAGTTTTTTAACTAGGAAGTGATATATGTATTCAACCTTTTCATTTGGTCCACTCTCTTTACCCACTAGCCCATTTTTAACTTTGCTAGCCGTCATGCTTGGCATGGATATTTTTAGTCGATACGGCGAACGACTTGGGCTGGATGCTGACGATACATGGAATCTCAGCCTATGGGCAATTTTGACAGGCTTGATTGTAGCTCGACTCTGGAATGTGGTCCAATTTTGGGGCGTCTATCAGAGCCAACCGCTATTGATTTTCAGCCCACGTCCGAGCGGGTTTATTGTGATGCCAGGGCTAATTGCCGCGCTGATTGTTGCCTATGGATATATGATCTACCGCGCCTTGCCACCAATGCGCATTGCCGCAGCCGCTGTCATGGGTGGATTGTTTGTGAGTGCCGTACTGAGTTTATCAGCGTTTCTAACTGGTACACTCATCGGCACAGAAAGTACGCTGCCATGGGCGATGTCCTATTATGGTGAGTACCAGCACCCCGTGGGTGTCTATCGTGCCATTGGCTTTCTACTCGTATTGGTCACTGTCTGGCTAATCAGCCAACCCAAGTCACCCGCAACCGATCCACGACAGACCATTCTTCTTGGTGGACTTGGCTACAGCCTTGTCCACCTTATTGCCGATGCCTTTGTTGCCGATGCCTTTGTTGCCGATGCCGCACTCATGGGCACAGTCCGCTGGTCACAACTGATTGGCTTTGCTGGCGCACTGCTCTGCCTGTTATTGCTCTCTCTACGCCAGCAAACTCAGATATCAGCATCAGCCCCTGCATAAACTCAGAATGACTCGATATTTTCCCGCACCCAATATTAACAATTAACAATTCACAAATTCAACAATTCACACATTAGCACTTCCTCAACACAATATAAGCAGCATCAGCCCCTTGCCCCTTCATATAAGGCTGTCTCGTGACTGATTCAATGGTGAGTACCCCGTCCTCTTCAAACTGTTTGGCCTGTAGATGCAGGTCCTCATCAAAAAAGTGAAACCGACAGCTAATACAAATCACGCTCATGGGCTTGACAATCCGGATTAATTCGGGCAAGAAATAGCGTTTCATCTCCGAGTAATACACGCCAATACACAACACGCCATCATACACAGCATCCGCAACCGCCAACGGCTTGGTAAAATCGGCCTCCATAAGCTGGCTGTATACCCCCGTCTGTTTGGCGACGGCCCGCATATCCGGTGAAAAGTCGCACCCATGTAGCTGGGTATACCCTCTCTGGGATAGCTCTTTGCCTGTAAGCCCTGTGCCACAACCTGCATCAAGAATCAGTCCGCTAACATTGCCGTTGGCTTGGTGGAAAATCTCCGCGCCTATTTGTGGCGCGACATAGCCAAAGTCATCCAAATCCTGATCATAGGTTGATGACCACTCTTTGTAAACGCGTTTGATCTCCTCCTGATCACAATGACTGTTTGCCAACTGTGTAATAATGGATGCTACATGCTCCGATTGTGTCATCTGCCCCTCCATTTTTTGTTTAGGTCATTCATCGAATAAAATATTTAGGTTTTTATATGGCATGAAATTCTTTGAATTGTCAACCTTACCAATACCCAATAACTTTGGAATTTGTAATGGTCAAACACTTTGCGTAGGAACCCTCTGGGTGCCTACGCAATTGTTTAACATCTATCTGACCATTACAAATAACTCTGGAATTGCCTATTCAGTCTTTTTCTGGGTTCCAGAATCCCGATATAACACAAACAATCCACTAATAATTGTCAACACAATGCCAAAAATTGTCATAGAAACAGGAATTTCAGCCCAGAATAGATAGCCCCAGAAAATGTTAATCGGGACGACTGTAAACTCAAAGGGCGTCACCACAGATGCAGGTGCTAAACTGTAGGCGCGCGCGACACAATACATGCCCGTTGCCCAGATCAGCCCCAATGCGACCATCACACCCAAATCCATCACAGTGGGCATCGCCCATGACCGTAGTAAAAAGCCAATGGTAGGATGCGCATCGCTTGGTTCCCCTATAAAAATCAAAATAGGGCTGAGGATAATGGCCGATCCCAGATAGGTTAACGTACAATAATAGGCCATTGTTGCACTGCTATCGGTAGTTTTTAGCCAGCGTGTCGCAATAGATGAGACAGCATACGTCAGTGATGTGATTAAAATATAAATAGCCCCAATATCAAAGGTGGATGTGCCGGGGCGGACCACAAAGAGTACGCCGACAAACCCAACAATGACGGCTGCCCATCGTTGCCAATCCACATATTCGCCCAATATGAGCACGGAAAGGGTAAGGACAAAGAAGGGGGATGAGAAGCGGATAGCGGCGACATCGGCCAATGGAATGGCTGCCAGTCCCATAAAATAAGTTGTGTAGGCCACAAATAGCAAAAAGCCACGAAACATCTGTAGCCCAAGCCGATTGGTGGTGGGCAGCCCTGTACGGCCTTCATAGCGAAAGAGGACAAGGATACACGGAATTGCGACAAGACTGCGGATGATGACAATTTCCAGCAGTGCGTATCCATCGTCCAAAAAGCGGACTGCGATGTTTTGTAGAGACATGATTGCCATCCCCAAGACGAGGAAAAAGATTCCTTGTAGATTGGTTGAGCGAGCAAAGAGTGAGCCTGCCGAAAATGGTCTTCTTTGATGAGATGACACAGGTTCTGTGCTGATATCATGTTGAGTCATGGACTCATTATAACATAGAAGAGTGAAGAGTGAAGAGTGAAAAGTGAAAAGTTGAAGTTGGTAATTAAAAGTTAGTCATTGAAAGGAATGGTATTTTGAACGTTGTTGTTACAGGGGCAAGTGGACATGTTGGTACGTGTCTTGTGCATAAATTGTTAGAAGTGGGGCATCAAGTCCGTGTTGTAAACTTTGAACCAGCGCCCCATCTGGATACGCTTGACATCGAAGAGGTGACAGGCGATGTGCGTGATATTCACAGTTTGCGTACAGCATTTGTCAATCAGGATGTACTACTTCATCTGGCTGCCTTCATCTCCGTGGATGATCGGGATTCTGCGCTCCTCAAGGCGGTGAATACCGATGGGGTGCGCAACGCCGCACAGGCTGCACTGGACTGTGGTATCCAACGCATGGTCCATGTTAGTTCGGTCGAAGTGTATAAAATGTGGCGATTGGGGCGACCACTGCGTGAGGATGATGCCCGTGCTGATGAGTCCGATTCGGCCTATGCGCGCTCAAAAGCTGCTGGTGAAGTTGCCCTGCAAGAGATCGTTGCACAGGGGCTGAATGCCACCATGCTCAATCCAATGGGCATCATTGGACCCTATGACTATGCGCCCTCATTGGCAGGGCGATTGTTAATGCAGATGTATCAGGGAAAGGTTCCACTGGTTCCCAACGGGGGCTTCTCTTGGGTGGATGTCCGTGATGTGGCCGATATGATTATCGCTGCCATCACCAAAGGCGGTGTCGGTGAAAATTATCTACTCAGTTCAGAGTATCTCACCATGATGGAAATCGCACAGGTTTGTAACGAGATAGGCGGTAAGCGTAGTGGATACGCATCCATGCCGATGTCGCTATTGCATCTGGGGGTTCCTTTTGCGCAATTTTTTAATCGCTTTAACAACACAAGGCTCTCTTTTACACATCACTCATTGCGGACAGTCAATTCGCAACTGACCGTAGATACAAGCAAGGCCCAGCGTGAGCTTGATTTTCAGCCACGTCCCGTTCGAGAGACAGTACATGACACAATTGCGTGGTTTCAGAAATATAACTACCTAACCTAGCAGTGGAACAAGAAAGCGAGTACGCAGCAAAGAAGAAATGACGAAAATTTTCCCATATTATGTCATAGCTTGTAGAGCCTGTGGCGAGAAGGTTTCATGAAGCTGACTGGCGGGAGGCGTCTTCATGAGTATTTCAAGCCGATTCCACTGTATGATGCAGCGAAGACAACTCATCAATAATTGCTCTGGTCTTTTTCAAGATACGGAAAATATCACTGAGTCTATCTAGGGTAGCATCATAAGCCAGGCTGACTGCGTACTCATTCCTGTCTAAGACCACAAAGTACCAAAGACGACCGATGACATATGAACCATAAATCGGATGGTCGATCTGGTTCAATAACTGAGCCGCCAACATCGTGATCATCAGTTGCCCTAATGGATCTCCAGACGAATCCGAATCTTTTTTATGTTCATGGAGAAAGAAATAAGGCTGCTCTGGTGCACGTCTGCCTGCCGCTACAATAAGGTCTACGTCTCCAGAGAGCTTTTTATCTTTGTAAGGAACAGAAAGATGACGCTCAAAAAAAGATTTATAAGTAGTGCTATCAAAGTCAATCAGGTCCAATAGCGGCCCAATAAATTTGATCTTTAGCTCTGCCTCATTCCAATCATACACATCCTCAATCAAACGGGATTGTAAACTTTTAAGAGGTGCTGTTAGCTCTTGAATGCAATCATCTGTAGGGCTGATCCAATCGTCTAACAGATTACTTTTTCGCTGTAATTTGACTTGAAATTCTTTTTCAACTTCGATGATAGTCCACTTAGAAAATGGTTTCATACCTTTAATACCTTCCAGTGCATAATTCAAGTTTTCCAGTATACAAATCCGAATGATTATCAGCGCGACATTCTCAGCTAAACCAAGTCGTCCGCAGTCAACTCCATAATAATCAATTTTAACGCCTTCAGGATACGAAAAATATCAAAGATGTCATCCCGAATGGCTGAGTAGGGCTGGCTAATCACATATTCGCGGCCTTCCAGCACCAGAAAGCGCCAAGCATCGCCTATAACATAACAACCATAAATTGGCTGAGGATTCTTGTTTAGGCTCTGCCCCACCAACATTGCTGCAAGACTTTGACCTGCGGGATCACCGCTGGGGTTCTGGAGGCGTTTATATTCACTAAAGGCAAACATGGGTGTTTCTGGTCGCCAGTAGCCTGTCGCAACCATGCCATCCGGCTCGCCACTTAGTTTGATATCGCCATGAAGTCCCGTTATGGTTGCGCCAACGGTCCGTTGGGAAAAGAAATTGAAGCGGTAGAGCAAGCTGAATTGTACAAAGCTGAAGAGAGGACCAATGACACTAAGAGTGAGTTCTTGTTCGTTCCAGGCTTCGGCATTTTGTGTCAGATTTTGCCGAAGATGTTGCAGCATCGTTTTTTCAAATTCAGACAACTCGATAGGCGTCTGTAACCACTGATCCAACACGTGACTTGACAAAGTTCTCCGCAGACCAAACAATTCTTCTAATTTGATGACAGTACAGTCACCGAATGTGTATGTTTCCATCTCGTTTGAATCCTCATTTTTATTTACATAAGAATTTTTCTATTAGACCAATTGCACAGCAGTAACATCTCTTTAGCCGATTATAGCATACTGAGAGAAACTCACCTATCGGCTTTTGTACCTCTGCCTCTATGTCCCTTTATGTTTATGGGTCGCAATTTGGGAAAAATAAAAGAGCGTAGCCTCAACGACTACGCTCTTTTACACTTATCTATCACTTAAACGATTAGAAATTAACTTAGACATTCATCACGCGATGCTTACTTTGCCAGAATTGCAATCTGCTTTGGCTTGACAACCTCGGCCTTTGGCAGACTCAACGTTAAAATGCCGTTCTCAGAAACCGCCTCAATCGACTCGACATCAATCGGCACGTTGATCTGCAAATTACGCTCAAATGCACCGTGGAAAAGCTCACGCTTGAGGAATTTAGTCTCCTCTGGAATGCTGGGGAACTCACCACGAATGCGTAGCTCCTCGCCTTCAACCGTGATCTCCACTGCATCCGCAGGCACACCGGGCAGATACGCTGTCAATACCAACGACTCATTCGTTTCCTGTACATCTAACGGTAATCTAGCCGTGTTAATGCGTGGTTTGGATGTTTCACCCTCTGTACTCGGCTCCTTTGCGCTGCCACCATTACGAGCATAATCATACTTTGATTGGTATGCTGTTTGATTGAATGCTACTTGGTTCACCAAGTTTGCCAAATCGACTAAGTTGTTATATCGAACAGTTGCCATAATTTATCACTCCTTAATATTTTTATATTGATAATTTATTTTTCTATAAAGTCGTTTTATTCTTTATGATTGTGGTTGATTACAGTATAGCGGATTTGTGTTAGCGGAGCATATGCGCACTGTTATCATTGTATAAGCGAACCATAAGCTTTTTGTTAG
>JBCCFC010000561.1:0-8597 GCA_039029935.1 Chloroflexota bacterium | reverse complement strand
GTACTGATGGAAAGATCTGGGCTTAAAAATAAATATGTTGGTACCTCTTATGATTTTTGATTAAACAGGTGAAGCTAATCCCTATATAAGTTCTCCGGATTGTGAACAAATCTAATCTAACTTTGCACCGAGTCTCATTTCTGCCCCTATTGAAGATTACCATTGGGGTATACGCTTTGGCGCGACCCAGAGTCTTGTCCGGCTTGGAAAGGTCAGTCCAGAGGTAACTCTTTCCCTAAGTGCTGCCCTAAAGAATAAAAATTGGGATGTCCGTTTTGGTGCTACCCAATCTCTAGCCCAACTTGGGCAGACCAATCCAGAAGTAACTCAAAAAATTCTATCTAACCTCATTGATGCCTTAATGGATAGCAGTTGGGATGTGCGCTATTATGCCGTTCAGAGTCTTGTCCATTTAGGACGAGCCAATCCAAACGTAGTTCCAGAGATTCTTTCTAATCTCCTTGATACCTTCAAGTATGGACACATCGATGTGCGCTCTTGTGTAGCTATTGGCCTTGCTCAACTTGGACAGACCAGCCCAGAGGTAATCACCTCTCTCGTTGCTGCCTTTAAGAGTCATGATACATATTATGATGTGCGTTGTGATGCAGCCAGACTGGTCGGCGAGTTGATGACACCCGATGTAGATGTGCTGGATACATTACGAGATGGGTTACTTGATGATGAAAATGGCATACGGACTTCTTGTTCCACTGCCTTTGCGCGGTTAGGTGAGCGTTTCCCTGATGCGGTTGAGGGCATTGTCACGCTGCTGGTGACAGCCATTGACGATCTAATATTTGAGAATGTGAGCATGTGGGACAATCGGACAGCGCAGGATTATGCGTATGATGGGTTGTGGCAGCTTGTGGTGGCGTAGGGGCGCGGATTTGGGGACTCACGGATTAGCCTCGGCTCTAATCGGTGCTCCAAAAATGTGCGACCCTTTAGACCGTTCCTCAATAATGTCCATTTGTGCTAGAATAGGCAGGATATTCATGGTGCCCAGAGGGTGTCCAAAATCCCATGCTGATAAGCGAAAAACCCGCACCGCCGTGAACGGTCGATGCTACATAACGGCGACCCATGAATGGGCCTTTTACCCATACGTGCAAAGCCCGGTTCAGCGGGCGTCGTTGTTTAGCCCTGCGGTTTCAACCCAGGGCGGGTTTTATCAATTTAATTTTTGAATGTTCATTAGCGTACGTATCATAACAGACACTGCGCCTAAAGTCACCCAATTCAGTGGGCACTTTTTCGGTCTACTACTTGACATAGAGAATGCTCCACCCCGCGAGCAACATGAGTGCCTAGTACAGCACGGATTAAGTTTGTGTGCGACAAAAGTAGCTTAGGCATCCTGCCTGAGTGTCGGACGATAGTCCGAATGGCGTTCATTTTGAAATGCATATGGATTTGAGCCAGCGAATACTAGAGCGTCTATGAGAAGAGAGCCTTTATGATTAAATTTCCATACGGTATCCGTGAATTTGCAGAAATTATCAACGGCGATTATGTCTATATCGACCGCACAGACAAAATTCGCTTTATGGAGGAATGGGGCAAGGAACTGCTCTTCCTCCGTCCGCGTCGCTTTGGCAAGAGCCTGTGGCTGTCTACCCTGATGGACTACTATGATGTGCGCAAAGCGGATCAGTTTGAGCAACTGTTTGGTCATTTGGCGATTGGTCAGGAACCGACGCCGCTGCGCAATACCTACATGGTCATGCGCTGGGATTTCTCCAGAGTGCGCTCGCATGGGACCATCGAGCAGATTGAGACCAATCTACATGAGTGTATCAATGACGATATCGAAGTCTTTCAAACGGATTATGAGCACATACTAGAGGGGGCTATCCGCGAACACCCAACCAATGCACTTAAAACGTTTTCCTCTGCATTGAATGCTGTACGGCGAGCAGGTTATAAACTCTATCTCTTTATTGACGAATATGACAACTTTGCCAACGAAGTCATGATGAGCGTTCAGCAGGGGCGCAAGAACTACGATAGCCTTGTCACAGGCGAGGGCATGTTCAAGACATTCTTTAAAAATATCAAGAGCTTTGGCTCCGGCAATGGGCTGGATCGTGTCTTTATCACGGGCGTTTCACCGATTGTGATGAATGATGTGACCAGCGGGGCCAATGTCTTTGAGGATGTCTACTGGTTTCAAGAATTCAATGATCTTTGTGGTTTTTGGGAACATGAAGTCAGCGAGATGTTGACACGTGCGATTGCAGAAAGCCGACGCTTAAAGGCGTTATCCGAGGCCGAACGCACCACCAAACAGATGGAAGCATTGGCGATGATGCGGGTCTACTATGATGGCTCTTGGTTTACGACGGAGGTGCTGCCTCCTGATAAAGCGACTTCATCGGGCGCACGGCTCTATAACCCGACGATGGTTTTTTATTTCTTGCGTTATCTAATGCGTACAGGTGCGTACCCTGACCAAATGTTAGATCGAAACCTCAAGGCGGATCGCGGGAAACTCCAATTTATTGCCAGCTATGGAAGCGGACGCGATGTGCTTGTCGATGCATTGAATACCGACAAAGGTGTTGGTGTCTATGAAATTGGCACAGAGTTTGGGGCAAATGAATTGTTGCAGGAAAATATGCGACAGCAACGGTTGGCCTCATTGCTTTGCTATTTGGGTGCGCTGACAATTCATGGCATTTCTGATGATGCTCAAATTTTGCTGACCATCCCCAACTTAGTGATGCAGCGCAGCTATGCCGAGCGCATTCTGCAACTAGCCTTTCCCGAAACCGATGTGTTAGACAGGGCAGAAAAGGCCGCAGATGAATTGTTCCGCAGTGGGAATATCGAGCCACTATGTAACTTTATCGAAGCAAACCATATGGCGGTTTACAGCAATCGCGATTACCCTGAATTTAAGGAACTGACACTCAAAAGTATCTTTATCGCCATGCTCTACTACCACCCAGCCTATATTGTCCAGTCTGAGCCAGAGTTAAATCGACGCTATGGTGATTTGGTGTTGCGGCTGCGTCCGGAGATGCAAAAGACGGGGCTATTCAATCTGCTCTTTGAGTTTAAACAGTTGCCGCTGAGGAAAATTGTCGAAGAATCCGAAGAGATTGAATCTGCGGATAAGAAGAAGTCAAAAAATAAACAACCGCTATCTGGCGTGGAGGTGAAGGGCAAAAGCCGTGATGAACTATTGAAGATTCCCGCTGTGGAAGCGGAGATTGTGCAGGCCAAATCGCAACTACGCCACTATGAGCAGGTTCTCCGTGATGAACATAGGCCGAATTTCAAGCTACGCTCTTTTGCGGTTGTTGGCATTGGCGTGGAGCGCGTGGTTTGGAGCGCGTGGTGTGGGTCGCTTGATGAACAGGATACACAATCTATAACGTAATCAATACCAACGCAACCAACGTCAACACCACCCCACCCTTCTGCGAATTGGTCAGCCGCTCACCCAAAATCAGCCACGCAAGAAAGACGGTTGAGGCGGGATAGAGCGAAGTCAAAATTGAAGCGATGTCCAGTCGTCCCGTCTGTGCGGCCAATGCAAAAAAGGCATTCCCACCGGAGTCGAGAATGCCAGACAGTGCAATCAGCCAAAGTTGTGTAGGGCGAGCCATGCCTGCGCCACGCCCTGCTGCGACACCTCTCACTACACCTGTCAGTATAATCGTTGTAACCACCAGCAGTGATGCCATACGTGACGCCGCCAACGGCCAATACAACGCACCGACGGAGACGCGATCAATCATCACAATAAACATGGCAAAGCCAAACCCTGCCAACGCGGGTAGCGCGAATTCGTGTACATTCGCCCGCGTGATGCCACTTGCACCTGCAAGGAACCAGACCGCCAGCAGTGCGATAAGAATGCCAATCATCTGCAATAGCGGTGGCAAGCCTTCGAGCAGGAAGGCAAAAATCAACGGAATGATGGCGTTCACAATGGCGGTGACAGGTGCGACCACGCCCATCGTGCTGCGCGCCAAGCTGCTATAAAAGGCCAAGACGCCGATCATGCCACCCAATCCAGCCAGCCCACCAAAGAGGAAATCCATGCCTATCGGCCAAGATTCACCTGTCAGGATCGCCAGCAGCACAAAGCCAACTAGACCAACGAGATGCCCGCCAAACACAACGGTGTAGACATTGTTGCGCTTGGTGGCGACACCACCGCTAAAGTCACCTGCTCCCCACACTGCAGCAGAGGTTAATCCAAAGACAATGGACAAAGTTGCACTATTCATGGGACTGGATACTTTCTATGTAGTTGCGCGTTCATTATAGAAATGCTTAGATAGCAAGTGCTGGCTCCAATGAAGCAGTTTCAGATGTCGTTGATAGTACACGGATAGGCTGTTGAAGTTCATAGGGTTGTACCAAGATATCTGCTGGAATCCCTAGCCCATCCTGTAACCTACGAATCATCTCTAAGGACAGTGGGCGACGACGATTGAGAATCTCAGATACCCTTGCACGGGACCCTAGATAGGGTTCCATGTCTTTTCTTGTTAAGCCACGTGCATCCATGACATGCAGAATCATCTCAATCGGATCGGGTGGTGGAATGGGGTAATGTTCCTCCTCATATGCTTCCACCAGCATGACCAACACATCCAGTCGATCTCCCTCTGGCGTATTCGGAGCGGCGTCCCAAAGCGATTCAATTTCTTCAAGAGCGGTTTCGTAGTCTTCCTCATTGCGAATCGGTCTAATTGGTAGTATATTACTCATAGTTTAAATTGTCCTTGCATCAATTCGATCATATTCAGCGTGTGTACCTACAAAACGAATAAATAGCCGACCTTTTTGATACTCAGCAAGCACGATTAGCCGATAATCATTTCCTTTGATATTGAAGACAACCCGACTGTTTCCAACAAAACTTGCGCTACCATAAATCGCTTTTATATCCATTGGTGTACGCCATTGCGAACGTTTCGCAAGCGCATACCATGCCCGTAGTGGTTGCTCTGCATCAGGGTGGCATTCCCAAAATGCTCGTAGTGTCTTCAATGAAACGATATGCATAAGCTGATTATATCACGCTCCCACTTTGGGAACAAATAGACTTTTGCCTGAAGGAGAACTAAATGAGGCGTCAACGCAATATAGATCGCAAAAATAACCGCAAAGCCAACAGGAAAATCAATAGGCAACAATCACCCTACCTCAGCATTCCGTACATCCCGCAACTACGCAATCCGTGGAAGCCATACGAAATCGCCACCGAGCAGATGATTGCCGACATTCACGATGCCTCGATGCATATATTGGAGAACACTGGAATTCGCTTTCAAGATGAGACGGCGATGGACTACTGGGAGAAGGCGGGCGCAAAAGTAGACCATCAAGCCCAGCATGTATGGCCGGAGCGTGGGCTGATTACCGAACTGGTTGCCAAAGCACCGCACAGCTTTACCGTTCATGCACGCAACCCCTCCCGCAGCCGCTTTATCGGCGAAAACTCGATCAACTTCTTCCCCAGCGCAGGCATGGTCTTTGCGCGCGATTTGGATAAGGGCAGACGACAAGGAACAGAAGCCGATTGGATTACCTGTGCCAAGCTGATCCAGATGACCAACGTGATTCATTTTGCGCCAGCGGCTCCTGTTGTGCTGCATGATGTACCCATCCATCAGCGACATCTGACCAAACTCCTCAATGCCGTGATGTACTCAGACAAGCCATTCACAGGGACATCGCATGGCTTTGTGATTGCACAGGATGTCATTGACATGGCGAAGATTGTCTTTGGCGGGTTACGCGATAGCGACTTGCAAAACAGTGATCCTATCATAGGCGGCAACATCAACGTCAACAGCCCGCTGGTCTACGATGAACGAATGCTGGGTGGCATCATCACGATGGCGCGGGCCAAACAGTTTCTGATCATCACGCCCTTTATTATGGCGGGTGCCATGAGTCCTGTCACCATCGCCGCCGCCGTTGCACAGCAAAACGCCGAGGCACTGGCGGGAATTGCGCTGGCGCAGCTGGTCAACTCTGGTACACCCGTCATCTATGGCGGCTTTACCACCAATGTCGATATGCGTAGTGGATCACCCGCCTTTGGCACACCCGAGGGCGCATGGGCACTCTTTTTGGGCGCACAACTTGCACGACACTATGGCCTACCCTATCGTGGCAGTGGCACACTCAACACCGCCAATGTCCCCGATGGACAGGCCGCCAGCGAATCCATGTGGAATCTATGGCCCTGTGTGCTGGCACATACCAATCTCATCGTCCATGCAGCGGGTTGGCTCGAATCGGGACTGACGGTCAGCTTTGAGAAATTTGTGATGGATGCTGAAAACCTCGCCATGATGCAGCACATGCTCCAAGGACCCGAATGGGGCACCGATGCCTTTGCCCTCGACAGCATTCATGAGGTTGGCCCCGCTGGTCACAACTTTGGCACACAGCATACCCTTGACCGCTTTGAAACCGCCTTTTATGCACCCAGCCTGCATGACCGCCGCAATTTTGGTACATGGGCAGATGGCGGCAGCGAAGACATTGTGCAGCGCGCCAACAAGCTGTGGAAGGAGTTGATTCGTCAATACGAAAAGCCTGCGCTTGATTCTGCAATTCAAGAGGCGTTGGTGGAGTTTATGGAGCGGCGTTCACGTGAATTACAGGGTGTTGATTTATATAATTAGGAATGCAAAAACGTAATCGGTTTAAGTTACGTTGAAAAACGTTGGTACAATACCTCAATCAATTCGTTTAAATTGAGGCCAATCCCCGCTATATTGGGTTTGAGATCAACAATGCGATTGGCACTTTCCACAAAAGACTTCTTATCCGTAATTTTATCCTCAATGCGGCGCAGAATATCCAACACCCCCCTGCCCATTATAGCGCTCATCCAGTTGCACCATGTCCAGTAAGTCACGAGTCCTACTTGCTTTTGTGATATACATAATCGTTTGTATCTTGCTTTATGAATACGTATGCAACAGGTGTCTAACCTATGAAAGCAGAGGAGTTTTAGCAAAGACTCAGAACAATCTCTTTCAGCCTATGTTCAATCGTTGCCCAATGTGCATTCAGATTCACAGTCTTGATAAATATGTCGTGTTCCTCATAGCGATAGGCCAAATCATGTTCTTTGGACACCGTTGGGTAGACAAGCATTCCTTTGGTTGTATAGGTTGCTGGCTCAGTACCACGTTGGTTCATCAGGTAGCTAAACAGTTGATATAGATGCTGCGAGTAAACTTTTTCGCCCCCATAATGGGTACGCATCGTCTTCTGATAGTATTTGGCGTCGATGATCAGTTTCATCTCACCCGCCTGAATGGTAATATCGGTTTCCATTCGCGGCAGGAACAGTCGGTGTTGCTCATCGAGAGACTGAAATTGCCATTTAATATGCTGACCTCGAACCTGCCAATGTGGGAATTCACGTTTGTAAAAATTCCGCAGAAACGCCTCGAAGAGCTGATTCATCTTCTGTTCGTCACGGGTAAAATCGACAAAGTACCGTTCACCCGGATTCTCAGTAGGTAGGCTATGTTCATAGAGCATCTCGCATACACTCAACAAAAAGCCATAAAATTGATTGTTGCGATGGAGGCGAACTTGGGCAAAATGTTGTCTCCGCAAGTCTAGTGCTTCAATCGGCGGTAGCCGTCGAATGAGGCGGGTAAGTTTTTCGCCGAGCTTTTTATCCAGTTCTTTGGTCCGTCGAAGTGAATGTAATGTGCTGACGAGAATTTGGTTGATGAGGACATTGCTCGAAAATTCGTCAACAGTGCAAATGGTATGCAGTCGCTGATGTGTCCCCGCCTTGATGGTTGCGCCAAGGTCCAACTTACCTTTCACACCCGCCAGCTCGACCGTTTCGCTGACATAATTCTTCTCAATACCCCGTTTGAGCAAAACCTCTGTACCACTGATGAGTATCTGGGCAAAGAGGTCCACCAACTGTGTCTGCTCATCCATGTCAACTTTGACACGATCTTTTTGCTCCAGCTTGTCCCACGCATAACAGAGCAGATAGTAGATATTTCGGATGGGGATAGCCATATTATGCCGCCACACCTTCACGACGGGGAAGCAACTGCTCTACTTTGTCCGTGTCATCAAACCAAATCTCTTCAAGTAGCGGTCTGATCTCATACTTCACCACCTCATGGAACCACTGCCGCTCATCCATTTGCCCATCATAGGTGCAAAAGTAGCTATGCCCCACCTGAAAGCCAGCACCAAGATTGCGATCATCACAGATGGCCTGATTGATTCCGCCAATGGTTTGTTGAATGTCTGCAATGAGCGATTGTGAGACGTTCTGTGACTCAAGAAACTCGACAAATTTATCGTTATTGATGCAGGGCATCACATCGCAGAAGGCAAAGCGGCGACGCAGGGCATAATCAACTAGGGCCAATGAGCGGTCTGCCGTGTTCATCGTGCCGATAATGTAGAGGTTATCGGGTACATAAAAGCGATCTTCCTCGCTCTCGGCATAGGTCAGTTTGATTGCCCAATCCTTGCTGCGCTTATCCGCTTCAATCAACATCATCAGCTCACCAAAAATTTTGCTCAAATTGCCTCGGTTGATCTCGTCAATAATGAAAAAGAACTGCTTT
>JBCCFC010000560.1:0-8606 GCA_039029935.1 Chloroflexota bacterium | reverse complement strand
CGAGCCCTACCAACAATTTATCGTCGGGTATCGTCGTATTCGAGCCATTGATGATGAGGAGCTTGCGTTGATTCCACTCTTCTTGCGAATGCAGAACTTGGTCAACTTTGCGCGGCTATATCGTGCATTGACGCCTGTCAACCCTAATGGCGAGTTGCCTTGGATGGCGGGGTTGCGTGAAAAATTTGCCGCCAAGATGCAATTTTACCGAGAGGATGCAGCATGTCAGCATGTCAGCTAATCAGCTTGTCAGCCGGTGTGCTAAGATGCTGACTCGCTGACATGCTGACTCACTGACATGCTGACTCGCTGACATGCACTAATTGTTGAACTTATTTACTGCGGTGCGCCCAAATAATCTATTTTGCCAATCTTAACGCCATTATGACGCAAAATGGCATAAGAAGTAGACACATGAAAATAGAAATTCGGCATAACGAAGCCAAGCAGATAGTCTTTCCCTGAGAACGCCATCACGTTGTCGGGACCAAACTGTAGGTCGATGGTCTTTTCATCCGCACCGTCAAACTGTTCGGGCGTGAATTCACCTAAGTAGGCAATCGTTCTGTTGATTCTATCCAATGCTTCGGCAAACGTCGTTTCATTGTCCTCCATCACAGGTCTTTCGACGCCAGCAAGACGTGCCGCTGCGCCTCTTGCTGTGTCAGAGACGAATCTGATCTGATGCATAAATGTGAGCATATCTGGCGATAGCCGTGCTGTGAGAATGGCCGTCGGATCAATTCCCTCGGCTTCTACATGGGCTTCCGCTTTTGCAACAATGGCTGCTAAGTTATTTAACATTCTGGTTAATGGCGCAATGGATTGGTCGTACATTGAAATTGACATTGATGTCTCCTTGAATTTATTGATGCTAATTACTGCTTATGATACATTTAAAAACTTCAATACAAAATCTAATATTGTATATTGTATTTATTTGGCTGTGAAATCTACATATGCTTTTCACTGCCCTCCGGACAATGATCATGCATCAGTTATCATAAGCATTTCATACCTAAAGCGATTGATATTCTAACATATATTAGGCCGTCATTAGTGTAAACTTAGTGGTAAACAGGTAGGTCAGTATTCGGTGTCAGAGTACCGACCCACTGAGTACCGACCCACTGAGTACCAACCCACTGAGTACCAACCTACTGCTTAAGTTTACACTAATGATTAGGCCATAAAGTTAATGGTCATGGCTCAAGCCAGATATGGTAAACGCTTATGTATAAACAAATCAAATTTCTACTGTTATATTTGATTCTCATCACCCTACTTTTTATCATAGGCGCATGTCATACAGATATGTCAACTATCCAGCCTGTAACGCCACTTGACGAACCAACGGGTACACCAACACCCGATTCAATTTTAAAGTCAGATTATTCAATTTATTTGGGGACGCTCGAACCGCCACCTATGGAATGGATATCTACGCCTTTGCCTGAGATATTTATTACCCAGACGCCATCACCTGTATTCCACGCCTCTGACTTGGATAATGATGGCGATAACGACTGGATATTAAATCTGCCAGCAATGTATCGGCACAGCTATTTGGGCGCATTTGTTGAGTTGCCGCTGCAATGCTTAGGTGAAAAGGAAGCACTCTGTGGTAGATGTAACCAGACAGACTCCTGTCCTTGGATGATTTTCATATTTAATCAGGATTCTGGTTCCTACACACCTGTATATATGTTGGACATAGATAAAACTGGCAGACTAGATGATCCACACGTCATCTTAGTTGAAGATTTAACCAATAATGGTTCTAAGGAAGTAGTCATTCTTGATATCTCTTGTGGTTCAGCTTGTAGCTTATTGAATTTTGTTCTCTCTCTCGGAGAAGATAAAAATTGGTATATTGCAGGCACAATATATGGAATGCTAAACTTTGTTGATCAAAATCATGATTCTGTCAAAGAACTCATTGCATTTAATCACGGCACATGCAGAGGAAAACACGGCGTAAGCCGCGCACGAAATGAAATATATCAATGGCAAGATGGACGGTATATACTTGTTGAGACGATCTATGAGTTTGATCCCTTCGCCTACTTTGTCATACATGATACATACGATGCAATACAGCGCGGTGAACTGGATGTAGCACTACAATTCGCCACTCGAGTTTTGAACGACCCATATGAGGGAGCCAAATTTGACTGTCTGTGGTTATATGAGCTTGAAGAGGCACGTATTGTCTCCTATGCAGGGATAGAGGCAATGCTTGTCTACGGTAAGCAAAACGACATCATAAACATGGAAAGCGTTTTGACTGAGATTATGAATAGATATTCTGTAGCAGAGAATCCTTTTATTGATGCTGCCAAAATGCTATTCGGCACATACCAGAAAACAGGAGATTTACTGCTGGCATGTCAAGAAATGGAAATCTTCCTGAATGGATATGAAGGGCGACTAGAGATGCTGAGTGAATATCCATATCATTTTGGTAAACCTTTCTGCCCGTTTATACGATAATTGTTTAAGAAGTGACCAAAACCACATGATCTCATTGCTATGTTCACCTTCAACAAAGGTTGCTCTATCTTGCCTCAAAATGGCAGTCGTTCAGTTAGTACACCATGTCTGGATTGAACCCACGAGTTTGACCTGCATGGGATGTACCAACTGAGCGGCTGCCAGAAATTCTTTATTTACCTCAACACGACGGGCATTGACTTATAGACATGCCAGCCCGGGCGCGCAAGCACCTCTACGTTATCAGGCTCACTTAAGCGCAGATTGGGGTTACGCGTGAGCAGTGCATCCATAGCAATTTTTGTCTCTATCCGTGCGAGAGGCGCACCCAGACAGTAGTGAATGCCCATGCCAACAGGACAATTTCATACTTATGTAAAGTTCCCGGAGAGAATATCATCAAGAACAGAATCATCCCAACCAGCGCGGAGCCGTTTGTTGAAAGTGCCAGCATGGGAAGAAGAATCGCGAGAAAGAGCGTTGCGGGCAATATGGCAAAGAATCGCAAAATTATGCGGCGCATGTTCTGAACGAACACGAGATTCATCTTCACGAAATGAAATGTCAAGAACCCAATGGAGCGAATTTTCAACCCGCCAATGATAACGGATGGCATGAAGTGCCAATTCAGCATTAGAGGGAAGACTGGTGATAAAGTAGCGAGTTTTAATCGAAGAAAGTTGACCACCGATATATATCCGTACATACCATCATACCAGATTTGTGTGAGAGGGTATCCTTCATTACAATGTCATCTGTCTGTTAAGCGCATGTCAAGTCTAGGTCAGGTGTTGTCAGACGGTAGATTAAAAGGGTAGGGTCTTGGTCATCAAAGGGTAAAGTTAAATGTTCAAGCTCATTGTACAACATGGACCATCGTTTGTAGGATTCTTCGTCATGCTCAATCTAAAGTTAAGCCAGCCTCAACACAAACAAGTGTGACGATGGCTTACGCATAATACACCACAGGAGCCGTATTCAGTCTCATGAACACACACACACAAATCGAACAAAAAATTCAATCAGCAATTGCTGAAAAATCCATCCTCGGCCTCTCCATTGCCATCATCCAAGCACAGGATAACGCGCCCTGCGAAGTCGTCTACACCAACGGATTTGGCACAACCAGCGCAGAAACCGAAACCGCTCTGCCGATCACGCCCAATACGCTCTTTTCGTTGGGCATCACCAGCCGGACGTTGACAACGGTGATGGTGTTGCGCTTGGTGGAACAGGGGTTGCTGGCACTAGACCGCCCCGTGGTAGATTATCTGCCCGGCTATGTCTTTCATGACAATCCGGTGTGGGGTAGGCAGCTCACCTTGCAACATCTGCTGACCGAGACAACGGGGCTTGGTTCTGGTGGCAAAGGCTGGGGCGAGAGTGATGGGGGGGCATTGGAACGCTGGGCATGGGATTCATATGCACACTTTCGCTTTATGGTCGCACCCGGGACGGTTCCCAATCATGGTAATAGCCCAACAATGGCCGCGTATCTGGCTGAGACGGTGACGGGCAAGCACTTTACACAATTGATGGACGAGCAGGTGTTTACACCATTGGGGATGACACGCACAACTTATGATCGCGCCGTTGCCATGACGCGGGCGGTGGCGTTGGACCATGAACAGATTGAGGATGGCACACTCACCGTCAAGCATCGCTTTCTCGATAATCTAGCAGGCAACCCTGATTTTATGGGCTTGTCGTCGGCGCACGACCTTGCCAATGTTGTTGCTATGCTGCTTGATAAAGGCACGTTTGCAGGAAAGCAAATTCTATTACCAGAGACGGTTGCGATGATGACAGCCAATCAGGCCAGTTATGGAATCGAACACAGCTCAGAGGTACGCCGTCGCATGGAAGCGGGTGAGGGCATGGGCTGTATTGTGGGTGAATTCAAGGGTGTTCCCTGCATGGGCAGACCCGCCGTGCATGGGCAGGCGGTCAGTTTGGACCTCTTCCCCGGCAAAGGACTTGGCGTTGTCTGTCTCACCAACTACTCGGAGAGTGGTAAACATGAGGAACTGGTCTACGAGATTTATGATGCCTTATTGGAGACACCAGCAACCTATCACTTTGCAGAGCCACCAACCCCAGTGGATGAAGGCTATAAAGACCTGTGGCCGCATCATGTGGGGCAGTATATGATGGAGTGGGGTGAGATGGTCAAGCTGTGGGTGGCGGATGACCAGCTATTTGTCGAGTATGAAGAGGAACCGTATCCACTTGTGCCTGTCAACACGCATGAATACTATTTCCTCGACGGTGAGGGCAATCGCCAAGTTGTTACGATGCTGCCCGAGCCGTCTGGGGCGACACAGGTGGTAGTTGCTGTCGCCTACTCTGCTGCCCGCGTTGAATTAGCGCCTGATTTCACGCCAGACACCAGCGGGTGGCAGAAATATGTGGGCGCCTATCTCAACTATCATGATGCCTATTCGACGATTGGCTACTATGTATCGCTACACGAAGAAAAGCTAACTGTGACAGGCACAGGCTCTGATGGTCGGCTAAGACTGCCTACTGCGGGTGAAGGGGATGAGATGACACAAATTGGCCCCAACCGCTTTGTCTGCTACACGGGTTTGTTTGACTTTACGGAGGAAGATGGCGAGCTGTGGGTGCAGACGGATCATGCGTTTCGCTATCGACATGTGCCAGATTATAAGGGGTCAGGGTGGAAAATTTAAATGGCTCAACCGGATTTCATGAGGTTGACAGCACTCGACGGTGTATCGTAGGTCATCGCTATTAGCGTGACACCCTGGGGCGACCAAGAATATCACGCTAATAGCGATGACCTACAATTGTCAACCTCGTGAAATTCCAGAGAACCTGCAAACATAAACAGCAGATGAGTGTGGATACTCGCAGATATGACCAATATTTGCGAATATCCACACTCATCTGTTGTTTTGCTTACGAATTTAGGGCAGATAAGCCTGCCCTAAATTGGCACAGGTATCAGAGACACGCTAAAATGATAGCCGTTTATAAAAAAATCAACAGGGAGAACCAGAAGATCAGGAAGAAGAGGTTGGTTCATCTGCACACTTACTGCTTTTCTGAGTCTTCCCGTACACTTTAATAAGAAGGACTGAGACATGTGCGCCCAAGAGCAAGACGCGTTTCCAAAACCGACGTTATTGGCATCTGATCTAGAAGGGGTCTTTTTACCAGAAATCTGGATTGCTGTATCTGAAAGAACTGGGATTGAGGAGTTACGGCTGACGACGCGTGACATTGCGGACTATGATCAGCTTATGCACTATCGTCTGAATTTACTGGACCAACATAAATTAACCCTCACTGACATTCAGGGCGTTATTGCGACCTTGGATCCGCTCCCCGGTGCGACGGAGTTTATCGACTGGGTACGTACCCAGACACAGTTGATTGTGCTGACCGACAGCTTTTATCAATTTGTCAACCCGCTGATGGCAAAATTGCACTACCCAACCGTGTTTGCACATCAATTAGAGGTCGATGAACAGAACCGCATTGTGGGCTATCATCTACGGTTGGACAATGGCAAGCGTAAGTGTGTCAACGCGTTCCGGGATGTTGGGTTCCGGGTCACAGCGATGGGCGACTCCTACAATGACACCGCCATGTTAGCGGTTGCCAATCATGGCATCCTGTTCCGTCCACCACAAAATGTGATTGATGAATTCCCGCAATATCCGGTTGTGACACAGTACGATGAGATACGGGCATTGTTAGAGACCTATTGGGTGTAGATTTTGGTGTAGATTTAGGTACATATATGGCCCATCCAATTTCATAAAACGAATCTATAGGGCCATTCCACAGAATAAATTGCCCAAGAACACTTCCTGGAAGGGGTGACGAATACGATGGTATGACACAATCATTATCACCTCTTCCAGGCAGTAGGTTTGTGTATTTATTTTTATGGAATCGCCTAGAATCAATCTGTAACAGCGAAGGAGTTTCAAAATGCAAGTTGCAGTTGCAACCGACCACGCAGGGTTCTCTTTAAAAGAGACCGTTATCAATCAACTCGAAGCACTCGGACATGATGTCTTAGATTTAGGGACACATAGCAACGAGCGGGTTGATTTTCCTGATTTCGCACAACGTGTTGGCATAGCTCTTCAAGAGAAACAGGCCGAGCGCGGGGTATTGCTCTGTGGCAGCGGTATCGGTATGTGCATGGCCGCCAACAAGATGGTCGGTGTTCGTGCCAGCATTGCGCATGACACCTATAGTGCGGCACAGGGCGTTGAGCATGACGGGATGAATGTACTCTGTTTAGGGAGCCGTGTTGTTGGCGAAGAGGTCGCAAAGACATTGGTGACGAGCTTTATGGGTGCAGAGTTATCAAAAGAAGAACGATTTCACAAAAGAATTGACAAGATTATTGCGCTTGAGACTGCCATGAACACAAAATAATGGCTATTTGATCTTTTGTAAGGCGTGTCCAAAATCAACCATTACTCGTATACATTATTTGTATGACCTCATGTGATAAGTATCTATTATGCCGCGCTGTTTCCTCATCTAATTGCAGTACGCAATGTTGTCTATGTCATCTAGTTGTTGTATACTTATGTCGTTTCGTCCAAAGGGTAAGGTTGCTATCCTCGCGATGGATGAAATAATGAATTGTCTAAATGTTAATAACCAAAGTGAATTTTTTCACTATTATGCTTATATACTCAAATAATTATTGATATCGGTAATTATTGATTAATTATTTACACCTTTTTAGGGTTCACACTTTACAAGGAGCTTTTTTCATGCTGAGAAAATCGTTTTGGATTACATTATTTGTAATCGGTTTGCTCACGCTTGCAACAACACCTGAGTGGTCGGTTGCCAATGCAAACAATCCTAGCCAAGATCAGCCCACTATCCCAGAGGATGGTGACGATGGGGATCAGATGGATGAGGGTGAAGGCGACACCATTCCAGATGACGATATGGGCGACATGGACGATATGGACGACATGGACGACATGGATGACATGGACGACATGGACGACTTAGAGGATGTACCGGAATTAGAAGTTGACACGGAAATTCCAGAGAGCTTTGATCCGGAAGCAAGTGATTTACCAGAAGCGTCGCCAGAAGAATCAGAAGAGTCATTGGAGACATTTGGGTTTGTTGACTTTGTTGATCCAATTATGCCAGGAGATAGTTTCTTCTATATTCTCGTCATTGACAACCTCAGTCCGGGTCCATTTGGCAATGCATTTCTGACATTTATTGTGACAGAGAGTGTCCGAATGCCTAGTGGCACGGGTTGGTTCTTTATCTTCTTTGGACAAGAAAGGGACGGGAATCAAGAGGGAGAAACACGTGACTGTTCAGAGGCTCCTGCTGGCACGACCTGTTATCTAGCGGTTGACGAAATTCCAGAAGGGACTGTTCAGATACCCATTGAGCTCGAGTTTGTTGGTGGCGATAGCATTGATGTTCAGATTGGTGTATCTGGTGATAGTGAGGATGCGAACATTAATGGTGGGCAGGAATCTATTATTGATCCAGAGACGGGTGTTGATGAACTTGCACCTGTTGATGATCCGATTGATGATGGCGAAACCATTCCAGGTGATGGCGACACTATTCCTGATGATGGTGATACGATTCCAGAGGGTGGCGACACTATTCCTGATCCAGACCCAGAAGGTCCTTTGTCGGGAACAATTCCAGAGGACTTTGATCCCAATATGAGTGAGCTGCCGCAAGCAACACCAGAGCAGGTTGCCGCTGGTCTGACAGCTACACCTAGTGATAATGTAGAAATAGAAGACCCATTGACACCTGGTGACGAGTTCGTCTATATTATTACAATCAACAACACGAGTGGTGGACCATTGGTCAATGCCTATCTCTTCTTAATTGAGCCAATAGAGGCCGATGTTGTTGCTGGGCAAGGCTGGTTCTATGAAGATGGCAGTGTGGCACTGTCTCGCGCCAATATCAATGAAGTGCAGGCACTGGTTGACTGTTCAACAGCAACGCCAGGCACAACCTGTTATTTGAATGTTGGCACAATTCCGGCAGGGATGTCTGAGGTATCAATACGACTTATCTATCGTTCTGGCGATACCATCAATTTGCAGGCATGGGTTGTTGGT